>NZ_JBFUEA010000027.1:0-53615 GCF_056404435.1 Mucilaginibacter sp. P2_D11 | reverse complement strand
ACTTTATGTCGTCTGGTAAGGCTAACTCTTCCACTACCTCCGCTTTGATTACTGCCGGTTTTTTCTGCTTCCTTTGCTTTGACATCACCATCCGGTGGATTTGAGTTCGGGATATTCCATACTTCTTTGCTAAAGTACGATAACTTAAACCCCCTACATTATGGTCTTCAAGAATCAATGAGGCTACTTTCTCTTCCATATTTGTTTACTTAATGTGTAAACCTATTTCAGGACGAGACACACTCATTCTTGTGGTATTTATTAACCGGTTAATAATAAGGCTGTTGCGTGCCTTACCTAAAGTTTAGGGGCGTTCCAATGTGTTCCACAAAAAACTGCAACCATTTGATAATCAGCACTAATTTAAAAATAAGCGTTCCACATTTAAAGTGGAACACCTACGCAATTTACTCCACGCTCTTCCCCCTCATCGCCGTGCCAACGGCTATATCCATCACGCGTTCGGCAAAGGGGCGGGTGAAGTTGTTCAGCTCGTCGATCTTGGCGTGTATCAGGTCTTTATCTTCGGTTCCTAATGCTACCTGCAGGTTAGTAAGGTATTGTTTGGTTTGAGTAATCTCTGCTTCATCCAGCAAGCTGCCGTTCTTTTCTAAGAAGCGCTCCACCTGGTACACCATTTGCTCGCCTTCGGTTTTGGCTTCTATCAGCATGCGGGCAGCAACGTCATCTTTAGCGTTAGTGATGCTGTCTATCAGCATTTTCTCTACCAATTCGTCGTTAATGCCGTAGGCGGGTTTCACTTCTACTTCCTGCTTTACGCCGCTACGCAGTTCGATGGCCTGCACTTTCAATATACCATCGGCATTCAAAATAAAGTTGATATCCACCTTGGGGAAACCTGCCGGCATGGCGGGTATGCCTTTCAGCTCGAATTCGGCCAGTTTGCGGTTCTCTTTTATCAAATCCCGCTCACCCTGATAAACGGCAATCTTCATGTTCACCTGTCCATCTTTGCTGGTGGTGTATTGCCTGCCTGCTTTAGTGGGTATTTTGCTGTTGCGGGGGATGATGGTATCCATCAAACCGCCCATGGTTTCTATACCCAACGACAGCGGGGTAACATCCAGCAGTAAGATATCGCTTCGGTTGCCGGCCAAAACGTCGGCTTGTATCGCGGCGCCAAGTGCGACCACCTCATCCGGGTTCACATCATCGTGCACCGGGCGACCAAAAAACTCGGCGACCATTTTCTTCACCAAAGCGGTACGGGTACTGCCGCCCACCATAATTACCTCATCAATATCAGCAACCGTAAGTTTGGCATCGTTCAATGCATTCTGGCAGGCGGTGATGGTTTGCTGCACTTTCGGTAATATCAATTCCTCGAAGGTATTGCGGTCGATAGTGCACCATATGTCGCCGATTTTCTCATTAAACAAACTTTGGTACGCAAATGCTTTCTTGGCTTCCTCGGCTTTCAGGCGGAGTTGTTGGGTAAGCTCGCGGTTATTGGCAAGTTCGGCTTTATCTATATTGTTCTTTTCAATCCAGTAATCGGCAATGGCCCGGTCAAAATCGTCGCCGCCTAAAAAGGTATCGCCATTGGTAGATAGCACCTCGAAGATGCCGTTCTGTATCTGCAGTATCGATACGTCGAAAGTGCCACCGCCTAAATCGTAAACGGCAACGGTTTTGGTTTCTTCGGGGTTAAGGCCGATGCCGTAGGCAAGGCTGGCTGCGGTTGGTTCGTTCACGATGCGCAAGACATCAAGCCCGGCCAGTTTGCCTGCATCCCTTGTTGCCTGTCGTTGCGAATCGTTAAAGTAGGCTGGCACGGTAATTACAGCGCGGTTTACCGGCGTTTTCAGCGCGTGCTCGGCGCGCGCCTTCAGTTCTTTCAGTATAAGGCCCGATAGTTCGATAGGGGTGTAGAATTTATCGCCCACCTTTATTTTTACCAGGCTTTCAGTATCATCGTCGATAATTTTGTACGAGAAGAAGTTTTGATAATTCTTTACATCCGCGTAGGAGCGGCCTAAAAGGCGCTTTACCGAAAATACGGTGTTCTGCGGGTCGGTTATCAGATATTCTTTGGCTTCGTTGCCTACTGTAATATCGCCTGTTTGGCCAAAATGCACTACCGAGGGCACCAAAACGCCCTTGCCGGTATCGTTGATTACTTTCGGGTTCTTGTCCGGGTCGATAAAGGCTACCAGCGAGTTGGTGGTACCCAGGTCAATCCCTACGATGATATCTTCTTTTTGTATAGAGCCTGTTGCCAGGTTGATAGAAACTTTAGCCATGATGTATCGGTAACAAAGGGCAAATGTACGTGGTTTTGAGGCAGGAAATGTCATTTGGATTTCGGATTTGCATACAACCGCGTCCTTGCGAGCGATAGCGTGGCAATCCTCGGCAAGCAGAGCCACTTTGCTAATCCGACCTGCTTGCCGATGATTATTAATGTGTTTCATCGTTTTTTAAAGGAATTAATGAGCTCCCTTCGGTCGGTTGTCCGCGTCGCCCTACTTCTCAGTGCTGCCCTTCGCTCCTCGCAAGGACGATGTGGCGAGCTTTGTCAAAAAAAGCTTCTCCTAACATCACCATCACACAATTTTTCCTACTTTCACCCCAATGATAAACCGCTTCTGCCAAACCCTGCTACTGCTACTCATCACTGCTACTTCCGCAATGGCCCAGCAGTTCGGGGGCAACCCGCCATCTATCAAATGGAAGCAGGTAAATACCCCGGCAACAAAAGTAATCTTTCCCGAAGGGATGGATTCGGCGGCTATGCAGGTGGCCAATATCATCCAATACATCAACCCGAAGATAAAACCCAGCATCGGTTTCAGGCAGAAGCAAATCAGCATCGTGCTGCAAAATCAAACTACCATATCAAACGCATACGTTGGCTTAGCGCCCTTCCGCAGCGAATTTTACCTGATGCCTTCACAGAACAGCTTCGAGATAGGCAGTTTGTATTGGCCGGGGCAGCTGGCCATCCACGAATTCAGGCATGTGCAGCAATACAATAATTTCAATGTGGGGCTTTCGCATGCGCTGCGCATGGTTTTCGGCGAGGGGGGGCAGGCCCTGGGGAATGATTTGGCTATACCCAACTGGTTTTTTGAGGGCGATGCTGTTTATAACGAAACCCTGGTAAGCCCGCAGGGCAGGGGCCGGCTCCCTTATTTTTACAATGGCTTCCGCGCGCTATGGGCAGCCGGCAAGGATTACAGCTGGATGAAGCTGCGCAACGGATCCTACGTAGATTTCGTGCCCGACCATTACCCCCTTGGCTATATGATGGTGGCCTATGGCCGCGAGACGTACGGCAGCGATTTCTGGGGAAAGGTTACGCATGATGCTGCGGCGTTTAAAACAGGGTTTTATCCTTTTCAGAATGCTATAAAAAAATACTCGGGGAAAAACTATAAGGTCTTCAGAGAAAACGCGTTTGCTCAATTTAAGAAACAATTCGCCAACGAAGTCATAGCCAGCGATCATGGCGAAGACGGGCATTTTATCGCTAACGAAGAATATCCAGCATTTGTGAACGATAGTACGCTTATTTATCTCAAAACTACCTATAATCATATTCCGGAGTTTGTTATCCGTTCAAAATATAACGAGCGGACCATTGCCAAGCAGTCAATTAATACCGACAGCTATTTTACTTATCATGATGGGAAAGTAGTTTACGCTGCCTACCGCCCCGATCTGCGCTGGGGTTACCGTAACTATAATGAGTTGGTGGTGCTGGATATTAATACGGGTAAAGAGCAGCGGATAACCCGCAAAACCAAGTATTTTTCTCCTGCATTTAGTAACGATGGCAAAACCATTGTAGCTGTTGATGTACAGCCATCAGGTAAGAGCGACTTACATTTATTAGATGCATCAACAGGAAAAGTACTTTCGGTAATTCCGAATCCTGATAACCTGTTTTACACCTATCCTGAATTTTTTGCTAATGATAAGATCGTTTCCGCAGTAAGAAATGGAAAAGGGCAGATGGCTCTGGCGTCGATTGATATTAAAAACGGCGCAGTTAGATATCTTACGTCATTTAGCTTTGAGCCCATAGGCTTTATTGCAGTGGCGGACGACCGGATTGTCTTCAGCAAAACGACCGGGTTGTACGACAAATTATTTGTATTGTATCTTAAAAGCGGTAAGGTGTATTTGAAGCATACCAATATGAGGAGTTTGGCCTCTGAAATAGGTGCTTATCAACCGACCGTATTGGGTTCTAAAATGGCTTGGGTTGGCTTTAGACCCAGCGGCTATTATATCCATAAAGCCGACAAGGATCTTAAGGAAACGCTGTTAAGCGAAACTGATTCTTTATCCAACTTTGGCATCAACAAATTAGTCCAGGATTCCGCCGCCAACCTCCTTACGTCCGTCCCCAACACGCCGCTTACCGTCACCAGATACAGCAAGGCGCACGGACTGTTCAATTTCCACAGTATCTTCCCTAATTTGAACGACCCCAACTATTCGCTGGAGCTGGCGGGAGAGAATGTGCTGAATACCTTCCAGTCGCGCCTCTCCTTCAACTATAACCGCGACGAAGGTTACAAACGCATTGGCTACACCGGCATTTACGGTGCGCTGTTCCCATACATCTCGGCGGGTGCCAATTATACCTTCGACAGGCGGGGCTTCTATAAAGGCAATAGCATTTATTTCAACGAAACCGACCTGCACGCCGGACTGGAAGTGCCGCTCGATTTCACGGCCGGCAAAACATCCACTTTCCTGGATTTCGGCAGCGATGTGTACTACAGCCAGCGCCGTTTCCAGGAAGCGTTCCGCAGCCAGTTTGCAGATAGGCACTACACCTATTTGAATAACTACATCAGCTTTAGCAACCAGATACAGCAGGCCAAACAACAAATAAACCCACGCCTGGCGCAAAGCATCAGCCTTAATTATAAAACCGCCATAGCGGGGCTTAGCGCAACGCAGTTTTTGGGTACAGGTTCCTTTTATTTCCCTGGTTTTTCGGTTACCCATAGCCTGGTTATCAGTGGCGCTTATCAGCAAAAGGGAAAAGATAATAGTATCGGTTTCTCTAATGATTTCCCGTTCTCCAAAGGATATACCGCCGAAAGTTTGGATAAAATGCAAAAGTACGGTTTGAGCTACCATTTCCCTATTGCATACCCTGATGCGGGTTTCGGTAACCTCGCTTACCTACTCCGCGTACGCGGATACCTGTTTTACGACCATACCCACGCCACCGACGGCAGTTTCCTGCTCAATGGCAAACCGTTCAACGCCAATTTTCGCTCTGCAGGCGCGGCCTTGTTTTTCGATGGGAAGATATTTAACCAGGCAGCCATATCATTTGGCATCAGGTATAGCTATTTATTGGATGACGACCTGTTTGGTGGAAACGGCAAAAACAGGATAGAGCTGGTGTTGCCGGTGAGTATATTTTAGGGAGTAATCACCACCTCGTCCTTGCGAGCGATAGCGTGGCAATCATCGGCTGGAAGAGCCGTATGCAAATCCGACTTGCCCGCCAGGTATTACTAATGTATTTTTTTGTTTTTCAAAGGAATTAATGAGTTCCCCTCGGTCGGTTGTCCACGTCGCCTCCGTGCGTATGCCAGCGTTGCTCCTAAAGCAATCACGGTTCCTTATCAACTATTCGCCGCAGTAATAATGCTTTTTACTACTTCTACACCGGTCACATCTATACCGTATTCATCTTTCAAGCCGTTGCTTAGCAGGATGTGGTCGTTATGGTATTCCATTTTGCCTGGCACGTGGATACGGGCGGAAGAATGCACTTCGGTAACGTTGGTAAAGTGCACCAAATCGGCAACGTTATTTGGGTTAACCCCGCTTCCGGCCATAATGGCTATACGGCCCGTGGCTTTCTCTACCAGGTGATTGAGCATATTAGCACCCTCCATGGCCGTGCTTTTGCCACCCGAGGTAAGTATGCGGTCGCAGCCCAGTTCTATTATGTCTTCCAGCGACTGATAAAGATCGGCACACATATCGAAAGCCCGGTGGAAGGTTACGCCCAGCCCGAATTGCTTAGCCATGCGCACCAGTTCCAGGCAGCGGGGTTTATCTATGGTGCCATCGGCGTTCAGGATGCCAATCACGATGCCGTCGGCTCCAGCTTCTATGCAGTTGCGCACATCGGCTTTTATCACTTCGTATTCCAGGTCCGAATATAGGAAATCTCCGCTTCGGGGGCGTATCAGCACAAAAAGTTGGATATGCAGGAGTTTGCGGGCCAATAGTAACTGCCCGTACGATGGGGTAGTGCCGCCTTCAGCAAGGTTCTCGCAAAGCTCCACCCGCACTGCGCCGCCTTCCTGCGCCGCCAATGCCGATGTTACCGAATTGGAGCAAACTTCAAGTTGGATCATAGTTAATGGTTCATGGTTCATAGCTACGTTAGTAGGCAATGGCCCGTAGTTCATCGTAGCTTAGCAAAGGTAAAACTTCGGCTATGAACTATCAACTATGATCCATGAACCAAATCACTTCTTCTCGTCTTTATAAAAACTTTTGCCGGGGATGAGCAAATCTTGTTTATCGGCGTTGCATACCGCGAAAGAGAAACCCTCCTGTATAGCATATGCGCCGTACTCGCCTTTTTTATTGATGGCCAAAAAGCCAACCTGTATCTTCTTTGCAGTCTCTGGTTTTTTACGGATGATGCGATTTACTGCCTCCTTACAAGCATCCTCGGGCGATAGGCCCTGGCGCATCAGTTCTACCACCAGAAAGCTGCCCACGTTGCGTATTACTTCCTCGCCAACGCCGGTTGAGGTTGCGCCGCCCACTTCGTTATCTACATATAAGCCCGCGCCAATGATGGGGCTGTCGCCTACGCGGCCGTGCAGTTTAAAGGCCATGCCGCTGGTGGTGCAGGCCCCGCTTATGTTTCCTTTGACATCTAAAGCCAGCATACCGATGGTATCGTGATTGTATTTGCCGCCCGGGCGGTGCGAGCCGTTCTCTATGTTTATCTGGGGTGAATACTCGGCCTTTATCAGCCATTTCTTCCATTCCTTTTCCGACTCCGGGGTGAGCAATTTCTCGCGTTTGAATCCCTGTTCTACCGCAAACTGACTTGCGCCATCGCCAACCAGCATTACGTGCGGAGTTTTTTCCATCACCAAACGCGCTACCGAAATAGGGTGGGCAATATCCTCCATGGCGGCCACCGAGCCGCAGTTGCCGAATTCGTCCATAATGCAGGCATCTAAGGTAACGTACCCGTCGCGGTCGGGGTAGCCGGCGCGACCTACGGTATGGTTCTTCATGTCGGCCTCGGGTATCTTTACGCCGGCTTCTACGGCATCAAGCGCGCGGCCGCCCGCTGCAAGGGTTTTCCAGGCTTCTTTGTTAGCCGCGATACCAAAATCCCAGGTAGAAATTACAACAGGAAAGCCACCGCCTGCGGCTTCGCTTGCCTTATTAATTGCGGGCTTTGCTAAACTGTATTGAGATATAGCTGCTAATGAAGCACTTGCGGCGGTTGCTTTAATGAATTTACGGCGATCGATCATAAGGCTAATATATAATAATCAGGTAAAAATACCTGCTTTTGTATCAGGTTTGATACAATTGGGAGGTGGGGTAGTAAGAAAGTCCGGAAGTCGGAAAGTCCGGAAGAAAGATGCTGAGTAAGCGATAACACAATATTTGCGATCATGTCATAACTTCCTTAAATTTCCAATATTGTCGTTATCCTCCGTCTTTCTGACTTTCGGACTTCCCGACTTCTAACTTTACTCCTCAATCTCATTATCATCAGCCAATATTTGGCGGGCGCGTTCCAAATCGCGCTCGAATATCTTTATCTTGATGCCGCCGGTTGCCTGGTTATAAAATGGCTGGGCTGCGAGGATGTTCTCATCGGCAATAAAACAGGAGATGCCGCTGTCTTCCAGTCGTGTTTGGATGATGTGGGCCAGCATGGGGTCGTAGTAGCTTTCGAAAGTGATGATTTTATCGTTGTCGTTTGCGCTCATAATTATTAAACTCTGTTTGGCGCAAATTAGTTTAATTTTGTTTATTTTGAGGTATGAACCGCATCGACCGCATCTCCGCAATACTCATCCAACTGCAATCGCGCAGGGTGGTGAAGGCCAGCGATATTGCGGAACGGTTCGGCATCAGCCTGCGTACGGTTTACCGTGATGTGCGCTCGCTGGAAGAAGCCGGCATCCCGGTTATCGGCGAGGCCGGGGTGGGGTACTCCCTGGTAGATGGTTACCGCCTGCCGCCCATTATGTTTACCCGCGAGGAGGCCACCGCTTTTCTGACGGCCGAAAAATTTGTGGAGAAGATGACCGATGCTTCTACCGCAGCGCAGCATAAATCGGCCATGTATAAAGTGCGGGCCATCCTCAAAACAGCAGAAAAAGACCTGCTGGAAAGCATGGATGCCAGCATAGAAGTACTTAAAAGCCAAACCCAACGGCGCATTAACAATAACGACCACCTGCAGCCCATCCTTGGCGCTATTGCCAATAAGAAGGTGCTTTACATAGATTACATGGCCGGCTACAGTCAGGAAAAAACCAAGCGCGAGGTGGAGCCGGTAGGCATATTTTACCTGAACGGTTATTGGCACCTCATTGCCTTTTGCCGCATGCGGCAGGATTACCGCGACTTCCGTGCAGACCGTATCCGTTCCCTTGCCGAAACCGAACATACCTTTGAGGGTAAGCATCCCACACTGAAAAGCTATATCGCCCAAACAGCGTCAGAACATAAGCTGGAAACTATCGTAATGCGGGTAGACAATGAAATGGTGCGATACCTGTCTGATCAGAAATACTACAACGGCTTCGTGTCTGAAGTTCAGCTGGAGAACCAGGTGGAGATGACCTTCCTCACCATGTCGGTAGAGGGTTTCGTGCGCTGGTTTATGACCTACGGCGACCAGTCCGAAATCGTGAGCCCGGATTTCGTGAAGGCCAGGATAAAGGCGATAGCAGCTGAAATAGTAGCGCGGAATTGAATTTATTATGCCGTATGCGTTTTTTATGATCTTACGTCCTGGACTATCACCGTATGGGAATCGGATGCGGCAATGAAGATTTTCAGAGGTATTGGGGCGTATAAAAAAGTGATGCGCAACCTCCCAAACTGGTGCTACGAAGCCCGAGTTTAGGAATGTACCTCGGCCTGTTAAATATTTAAATAGATTATTAATATAAATGATATAATAATCTGTTAATTAGTGTAATTATAAATCAATATAACAAATAGTGATATAACCAAATGGACTTTAAAACAATAGAATTACCCTTGTTTTTCGTAGCGGGCATCTCAGTGCGTACTATTAATAAAGCGGGCCGTGCCGATAAAGATATTGGTAGCCTTTGGCAGCGCTTTACCCAGGAGAACCTGGCCGATAAACTGGAAGACAAGGAAGGCAGCGAACTCTATTGTGTATATACCGATTATGAATCGGATCATACCGATTACTATACCGCTATTCTCGGTTGCAAAGTGAGTTCCATCGAATACCTTCCCGAGGGATTTACAGGCAAAGCTATTGCGCCGGGCAAGTACAACGTTTACACGCCCGAAGGAAAATTCCCGGCAAACATTGCCGCCACCTGGCAGCACATTTGGGCCGCTGCGGAAGGCCGCATCTACACTGCCGATTTTGATGTTTACGATGTGGCCGGTAAAAATTTTGAGGACATCCAATCGAAGGTTTACGTGGCGGTAGATTAACAAAAAACGGCACTGCTTTATTTTTCTGAACCATCGTAACCCAAGCGCAGCATTTCCGGGTCGAATTTCTTTAGCTTATCCGGTAGCCTTTCGCCAGCCGGGTAAATTGCCGTGTTATCTATTATCTCCAAATTAAACTTCAATTACGTTGTTTAATGGTTGATTTTTTTAGGTCGAAAATGTTTTGGTTTTCGCTACATTTGATGAACGACCCCGATTGTAAAACCAACATTAAACTGATGTTCCCAAGATTGAATCACGCATGGCTTTTGATAGCCGGTTGCATTTTGTGTGCTTTGCAAGCCTGCAATTCAACAGGTCAAACGGATGATGAGCAGGTACCCGATACGATCAGTTATAATTTCAACATCCGCCCTATACTTTCTGATAAGTGTTTTAAATGCCATGGCCCCGATGCCGGGCATCGCGAAGCTGATTTGCGGCTGGATATTCCGGAGATAGCCTACGCTGCGCTTAAAGATAATCCAACTGCGCATGCATTGGTTCCCGGTGATCCGTCTTTATCTGAAGTTTACCGCCGCATAACTACTAAGGATACAGCGGAACAAATGCCGCCGGCATCTTCTAACCTGAAGAAACTGACGCCGTTTGAAACAGACCTTATAAAAGCCTGGATAAAGCAGGGCGCCAAATATGAAAAGCACTGGGCCTTCGTTGCCCCGCGGGCCCACGCTATACCTGCAGTAAAGAATAACGCCTGGGTGAGAAACCCCATAGATAATTTTGTCCTTCAAAAACTGGAGCAGAAGGGCTTTGAGCCCAATGCCGAAGCCGATAAAGAACGCCTGCTGAAAAGGCTATCGCTTGATTTGACAGGATTGCCGCCTACCCTGAAAATGATGGATGATTTTTTGGCCGACAAAAGCCCCGATGCTTATCAAAAAATGGTTGATCGCTTAATGGCCGCCCCGCAATACGGAGAAAAAATGGCTTTGCACTGGCTGGACGTTTCGCGTTATGCCGATTCACATGGATATCAGGACGATAACTACCGTACCCAGTGGCCATGGCGCGATTGGGTAATACACGCCTTTAACGAGAATTTGCCTTACGATAAATTTATCACATGGCAGTTGGCCGGCGACCAAATACCCAATGCAACTAAAGAACAGTTGCTGGCAACCGGCTTTAACCGAAACCACAAAATTACCGAAGAGGGCGGTGTAATTGACGAAGAATACCGCGTAAGCTACGTAACCGACCGCACCAACACGTTCGGCAAGGCCTTGCTTGGCGTAACCCTGGAGTGCGCCCACTGCCACGACCATAAGTACGACCCCTTTTCTCAAAAAGAATATTACCAGGTGTTCGCCTTTTTCAATAGCGTAAAAGAGGCAGGGCTGCAATCTACGGTAGGTGGCCCCGAAACCTATGCCAAGCGCCCGATGATGCAAATAAGCAATCAGGACGTAAAAGATGTGTTGAAATTCATCAACAAGCAGGATACTGATAAACTCATCGTATCCATTATGGCCGACAGCGAATACGTGCGCCCTACGTACATCCTGAAACGGGGGAATTACGATGCACATGGCGACCAGGTTGCGGCCGGCACGCCCAAATCGATACTGCCATTTACCGCGAATTATCCAAAAAACAGGCTGGGCTTATCTGAATGGCTTTTCAACAAAAACAACCCGCTTACGGCAAGAGTGTTTGTAAACCAGGTTTGGCAGGAGTTTTTTGGCAAGGGGATTGTAAAAAGTTCGGGCGATTTTGGCATGCAGGGCGATTTGCCTACCCATCCTGAGTTGTTGGACTGGCTTGCTGTAGACTTTATGAACCACGGCTGGGATATGAAACGGTTGGTGAAACAAGTGGTAATGTCGGCCACGTACCGGCAATCGGCAGTGGTTAGCCCCGATAAACTCAAAGCAGACCCCGATAATATTTACCTCGCGCGTGGCCCGCGTAACCGTTTACCTGCCGAGTTTGTGCGCGATTTGGTTTTAGCAAGCAGTGGGTTGCTAAAACCTAAAATAGGAGGCCCAAGCGTAAATCCCTATCAGCCACCCGGCCTTTGGGAAAATGCCACATCGGGCAGGGGGCAATTGGCCACTTATAAGCAAGTACACGGCCCCGACTTGTACCGCAGGGGAATGTACACGCTTATCAAACGTACGGTGCCGCCGGCATCGCTGGCGATATTTGACGCCAGCAACCGCGATCAGTGCGAGGTGAAACGCCTGCGTACCAATACGCCGCTGCAGGCGCTGGTGATGCTGAACGACCCCACGGTGCTGGAAAGTGCAAGGGTATTGGCAGCCAAATTATTGCAGGATAATAGTCAATCAAAGGATAAGATCATCAAAGCATTCCGGCTCATTATGTGCCGGCATCCTCAGTATAAAGAACTGGCGATATTGACGGCGTACTACAATGAGGAACTAAAGAGCATGACCAAAGCCGATGCCGACAAACTATTGAAAGTAGGCGAGTACCCCGTACCGGCCAATGCAGACAAGTTGAAACTGGCCGCGATGATGAAAGTGGTTGACGCAATGTATAATTTAGAAGAGGCGATAACAAAAACCTGATATGGAAAAAGACTTTTTAGAAAGCAGGCTAAATATCAACCGGCGCAGGTTCCTTTCGAGGTTGAGCCTGGGTATCGGCAGCGCTGCGTTGGGTTCGTTGCTGATACCCGATCTGTTTAGCGGTAAGGGCGACGAGGCCGAGGCGGACTTTATTGCGGGCATCCCCAACTTTGCGCCAAAGGCCAAAAGGGTCATCTACCTGTTTCAGGATGGTGCGCCATCGCAACTGGAATCTTTCGATTACAAACCCAAGCTGCGCCAGATGATGGGGCAGGAGCTGCCACCGTCCGTCCGCGGTAACCAAATATTGACGGGGATGACCGCCAAGCAGGCATCATTTCCGCTGGTGGGTTCTTTTTACGATTTTAAGCAATACGGCGAATCACGGGCGTGGATAAGCGACCTGTTTCCGCATATTGGTAAAATAGCCGACGATATTTGCATCATACGCTCGATGAACACAGATGCCATTAATCACGACCCTGCGCTTACTTTTTTCCAAACGGGGGCACAGCAGGGTAACCGCCCCAGCATGGGCTCCTGGGTGAGCTATGGGCTCGGCAGCGAGAATAAAAACCTGCCGGCCTTTACGGTGCTGCTATCAAAAGGCAAAGGCAACGGGCAGGGCGTTTACTCCAAGCTTTGGAGCAATGGCTTTTTAGATTCGATACACCAGGGAGTGCAGTTTAGCAGCGGCGAGGACCCAATCCTTTACCTCAACGATCCCGAAGGTTTGAGCCGCCACGAACGCCGTAAAATGCTGGATAATTTGGCTGCGTTGAACGATATTAACTACAAAGAATTTGGTGACCCTGAGATAAATACCAAGATACAGCAATACGAAATGGCCTACCGGATGCAAACTGCGGTGCCGGAGATAATGGATGTATCGAAAGAATCGGACGATATTGTAAAAATGTACGGCCCGGAGTGTTTGGTCCCCGGCACCTACGCGGCCAATTGTTTATTAGCAAGGAAGCTGTCTGAAAACGGCGTTCGCTTCGTGCAGCTTTACCACCAGGGATGGGATCAACACAATAACCTGCCGCAGGAAATGGCGGGGCAGGCCAAGGATGTTGACCAGGCCTCTGCAGCATTGGTTACCGATTTGAAACAACGTGGCCTGCTTGACGAAACACTGGTGATTTGGGGCGGCGAGTTTGGGCGAACCAATTATAGCCAGGGCAAGCTGGATGTGGCTAATTACGGCCGCGACCATCACCCGCGCTGCTTCAGTGTTTGGATGGCCGGCGGCGGCATTAAGCCGGGGATGGTTTACGGCGAATCGGACGAGTTTGGGTACAACATTGTGAAGGACCCCGTACATGTACACGATTTCCACGCAACCATCCTAAATCAGTTAGGCATCGACCATAAAAAATTAACCTTTAAAAGCCAGGGTCGCCGCTACCGTTTAACTGATGTGGCGGGTAACGTGGTGAAGGGGATAATAACGTAGTAGCACACTCGCCACTGCGTCATTGCGAGGCACGAAGCAATCTCTACGCGGGCAGGGCCGCTATGCAAGTCTGCTCTGCTTACCGACGGTTGCCGCGCTTCGCTCGCAATGACGCGGTGGAGCGTACATCGGTGAAATCAAAAAAATCAGTGTAATCGGCGAAAACCAAATAATATGGAAAGAAAAGAATTTATAAAGCGTACCGCAGTCCTCTCGGCAGGGCTTATCATCACTAAAAACCTGTTTGCTAAAAGTGATGGGCCAATCTACGGTCACGGCAACATGCGCTACCGCATGGATAAAGATTGGAGCAAGGCCGATTCGCAGAAGAACCCGGTGAACGATTGCCACGAGATGGTGCAGGATAGCAAAGGCCGCATTTTGTTGCTCACCAACGAGACAAAAAACAACGTGCTTATCTACAATAAATCGGGCAAGCTGCTGACTACCTGGGGGCACGATTTTCCCGGAGCGCACGGGCTTACTTTGTTCAATGAGAACGGTACTGAATTTTTGTTTATCACCGATACCGCAAAACACCAGGTTTATAAAACCACGCTGGATGGCAAATTACTGCTGACCATGGATGTGCCGCTGGAAACCGGCGTTTACAAAAAAGCCGAAGAGTTTGTACCGACAGAAACCGCCATAGATACCAACGGCGATATTTATATTGCCGACGGCTATGGAGCGCAGTACATTACGCATTATGACAAGGATGGCAAACTGAAAGGCTTTTTCGGCGGCAAAGGTGAGGGCGACGAGCATTTGGATAATGCCCACGGTATCGTTATCGACAGACGTAAGGGGGCGCCAACATTGCTCATCACCGATCGTACGCGCAACTGCTTCAAGCGGTTTAGTATGGATGGCAAACTGCTGGAAATTACCAAACTTCCCGGTGCCTGTGTATGCCGCCCGGTTATTAAAGGCGATCATTTGTATGCCGCCGTACTTCGCTCGCCCGATTTGGGTAAGGAGAACTCCGGCTTTACCACCATCCTCGATAAAAATAATAAAGTAGTGTCTAACCTTGGTGGTACCGAACCGGTTTACGTAGATGGCGTATTACAGCCCATGGCTCAAGCTGAAAAAATCTTTCTGAACCCACATGATGTATGCGTGGATAACGACGAGAACCTGTATGTAGCGCAATGGGCATCTGGTAAGGTTTACCCTTATAAATTTACACGCGTTTAAATCCTTGCAGCACCACTTTTGATATATGAAGAGCAGCCATAAAGGTTTTGCGGATGCGGCGCTTTTTGCGCTGAATGTTTTTATTTTGGTTTTACTGGTGGCAGGGAATAGCCTGGTGGTGCCCCAATGGGTGCAACCTGCGGGCAGGATGCACCCGCTTATTCTCCATTTCCCTATCGTGATATTGATGCTGGCCATGCTGCTGGAGTATTTTCGCTTTCGGCCGGAGTTTGTTGGCGAAAAATTGTACCAGTCTTTTACTAATTATTTGTTGGTGCTGGGCGCTCTGTTTGCTTCGGTAACCGTAGTTATGGGGTTGTTGCTATCGCACGAACCGGGTTACGAGGGTAGCAATTTGCAATGGCATAAATGGTTTGGGGTAGGCGTAGCATTTGTGGGCTATGGTGTTTACCTCATCCGCAACCGCGAGCGGTACACCGCAACTATAGCCAAAACAGGTGCAATAGTTACCGTTTTTTGTTTGATAATGGCGGGACACTTCGGCGGTAATATTACCCATGGTGATGATTTTGTTTTTGGCCCGGTGATGGATAACAGCAAAAAACTGGTGCCGATAAACGAGGCGCTGGTTTACCGGGATGTGATAGCGCCCATCTTCGAGGCCAAATGCCAGAGCTGCCATAATGCCGATAAAATTAAGGGTGGCCTGAATCTTACCGAGGAGCAATCTATACTAAAAGGCGGCAAAAAAGGCAAGTTGTTTATAGCTGGCAACCCGCAAATGAGCCTGCTGTTGCAGCGTGTCCATCTCCCCGAAACCGAAAAGAAACACATGCCGCCTATTGGCAAGCCACAACTAACCGAAGAAGAGCAATTGCTGCTTTATTTTTGGGTAAAGAACAACGCCGATTTTAAAAAGAAAGTTATCGACCTGCCCGCTACCGATTCTCTGCGCATAATTGCCTCCTCGTTTTTAAAACCTGCGGAGAGTGCCGAAGAAACCTATGATTTTTCTGCAGCTAGCGAAGATGATATCAAAAAACTCAACAATAACTACCGGGTGGTTTACCCCTTGGCTGCCGAGTCGCCGGCTTTGGCGGTGAATATTTATAATAAAAGCACTTTTAATGTAAAGGCATTAGAGGAATTAAGCCCCATCAGCAAGCAGGTGGTTTCGCTCGACCTGAATAAAATGCCCGTAAAGGATGCCGACCTGAAAGCCATCGCCAAACTGCCAAACTTGCGCCGCCTGGTGCTCAATTTTAGCGATGTGACTGGGAAGGGGCTACAAGAGCTAAGCGCTTTGAAAAGACTGCACAGCCTTTCATTGGCAGGGGTGAAGCTAACTGTAGCCGATATCAAACAATTAGCGGCCATAAAAAGCCTTACCGAATTGGCTGTATGGGATACCGGCCTTAATCCTGCCGATTTTATATCCCTGCAGGCAAGCAACAAACAGTTGAAGGTATTAACCGGCTATAAAGATGATGGTAAGCCGGTTAAGCTTACCAACCCGCAGTTGAAAAATACTGCTGTGATATTTAGCGAGAGCTACGCGCTGCAGTTGGTTAACCCTATCAAAGGGGTTGATATACGTTACACCACAGACGGCACCGCACCGGATAGTAACCGCTCCCTGCTGTATAAACCGGGTACTGTTCTCACCCAAAGTACAGTAATAAAAGCCCGTGCTTTTAAACAGGGTTGGATTGGCAGCGATACGGTTCAGTTTAATGTTTACAAATGCCGGTACACACCCGATAGTGTAACGTTCATTACCCGCCCCGATGATAAGTATAAAGGCGACGGTGCCAAAACTATTGTTGATAAAGACCTTGGCGGTACAGGTTTCGGCAATGGGAAGTGGTTAGGGTCGCAAAAGGACCTGGAGATGATGATGTGGTTTAATAAACCTATCGAAATGCATTCCTTAGAACTCAATACCATGCGCAATATTGGTTCCCAGATATTTTTAGCAGCCGGGGTAGAAGTATGGGGTGGGCCGGATAAGAATCACTTGAAATTATTAAGCACTATAAAAACCGCCGCACCGCAGAAGGATGATCCTTTTGGACTAGTGCCTTTAACCTGTAAGCTCAAAACGGCGCAAATGGTATCGTGTATTAAGCTTGTTGCCAAACCTATCAAATCGGTACCCGATTGGCACCCCGCAAAAGGTAAATCAGGTTGGGTATTTATGGATGAGGTGTTTATAAATTAATATTAAAATGGTAATATTGTTTAAAACTTAGTCGTTTTCAGATGGATATCCGATATGAAAAAGATTGCTAAAATTGGATTTGTTATTGTCTTTGCGATAACCTGTATATTTGAACCGTCTGCATTGGAAATTATTGGTAGCGACAACGCAAAGCTTTCAGCAATAGCCAGGCGATTTTTTATATTAATAGGAATTGTATTGGTTATAGCGCTATTAGCTTGGTATTTAGGTGCCGGGACCAAGAAATAACATTAATGAGCCATCTGCGTAGGCGAGTAGTTTAAAGGATATTACCTCACAAAACTCATCCTTTGCCCGTAAATATCATCTATCACCTTACCACCTTCATAAGCCAGGTTCCCGCTCACAATGGTATGCGTAACACTTGATGCAAACTGCTGCCCCTCAAAAGGTGACCAGCCGCATTTGTATAAAATATTGCTTTTCTCAACTTCCCATTGTTTGTTCAAATCAACTAATACCAGATCTGCCCAGTAGCCTTGGCGTATGTAGCCGCGTTTCTCAATTTGGAAGCAGCGGGCCACGTTGTGTGCCATTTTTTCTGCAATTTGCACAAGCGTGATTTTGCCTTGTTTGTACAACTCCAGCATGGCGACTAATGCGTGCTGCACCAAGGGTCCGCCGCTTGGGGCCTGCAGGTATGCTTGGGCCTTTTCTTCGATGGTATGGGGTGCGTGGTCGGTCGCTATTACGTCTATGCGGCCATCAAGCACGGCGGCTAAAATGCCGTCGCGGTCAGTAGCGGTTTTAACCGCGGGGTTCCATTTAATGAGGTTGCCTTTGGTTTCGTAATCGGCATCGCTAAACCATAAATGGTGGATGCAGGCCTCGGCGGTTATGCGCTTGTCTTCCAGTTGGATATCATTGCTGAATAGATGCGTTTCTTTCTCTGTAGAGATATGCAGGATGTGCAGGCGGGTGTTGTGCTTTTTTGCCAGCTCTACTGCCATGCTGGATGACAGGTAACATGCTTCCGCGCTCCTTATTTTAGGGTGGAGTTGTATCGGAATGTTCTCGCCCAGTAACTGTTTGAAATGTTCGAGGTTGCTTTTAATGGTTGCCTCATCCTCGCAATGCGTAGCGATAAGCATAGGGGAGTTGGCGAACAAATTCTCCAGCGTGGTAGGGTTATCTACCAGCATATTGCCCGTCGAGGAGCCCATAAAAACTTTTATGCCGCATACATTTTTGGTATCGGTGCGTAGCACCTCATCCAAATTATCATTGCTGGCACCCATGTAAAAGGAATAGTTGGCCGGCGAGTTTTGCGCCGCTATGGCATATTTATCTTCGAGCAATTCGCGGGTGAGCGTATTGGGTACAGTATTGGGCATCTCCATAAAAGAGGTTATGCCCCCCGCCACAGCAGCGCGCGATTCGGTATAGATATTGCCCTTATGCGTAAGCCCCGGCTCGCGGAAATGCACCTGGTCGTCTATACAACCCGGCAAGAGGTAAAGCCCTTCGGCGTTGATTTCCCTATCGGCTTGTGCTTTGATGGAGCTATCGATACGTTCGATATAGCCGTCTTTAATGAATACATCGGCAACGAATTGTTTGCCTTCGTTTACTATGGTGGCGGCTTTAATGAGGATGGTTGGCATAGGGCAAAGATAGTTTTTAGAGTCAAGAATTAAGATACAAGAATCAAGATAGGAGGGTTAGTACGTCGCTGGTCGTGTCTCTTGATTCTAATCTCTTGAATCTAATTCTTGCCACCCCAATAATAATTCAACCCAAAGCTAAAGTTGTTGTTTAAGGCCAGGTTTACCGTGCTACCGTTAGTTTGGTAATTGTAATTATAGTTGAAATTGCCGAAACCCATGTTGATGCCCAGCTTTTGGGTGGGGAAGAAGACCACATTCGGTCCCCCGCCTACGTTTAATGAGCCGACTAAAAAGTTATTCAGCACATGGTTACTGCTGATACCCATCTGGGGGTAAATGCCGAATTTGTCGCTCAGCATCCAGTAATAACGCATGTTAATGGCCAGCCCGATGATATCGGTATGGTATTTACGCGTATAACTGTAGTTATCCGCAGCGTTGGTGGCAGAGTAATAGTTATTGGTTTCGGTGCCCGAAGTACGCGCATAGCCGGGTTGTATGCCAATCGTCCAATGTTTGTTCAGGAAGAAACCAAACTCGGGGCTGATGTTTAAGTTTAATATGCCCGTATTGAAATATTGCGTATTGCCCTGCGGATAGCTTACATAGCTGGAATATCCGGCTTCATCGTAATTAAGGTTGAAACTGCCGCCTATGTATTTGGCACCCTTGCCAATTTGGGCCGTAGACGCACCTGCGAAAAGTAGTATCGTAAAGGCGGTAAGTAGGTGTTTTTTCATGTGTGTGAATATAGCTGCGAAGATAATTGTTTAGATGCAATGACGGCTAAACAACCTGGTATGTTACAGGATGGTTAATGATTGCTATTAACTTAATATTCTGTCTCAAATCTCTAATCTCACATCTCAAATCTAGCAACCGCACAAAAAGCCTATCTTTGCGGCTATGGGCATACCCTTTGAAGATTTTAAATTTAACCGGCAGATATTGAATGCAATTGCCGATGCCGGTTATACCGAGGCTACGCCGATACAGGAGAAAGCAATCCCGCCGATAATGAACGGGCAGGATGTAATGGGTATTGCCCAAACGGGTACGGGCAAAACCGCGGCCTACGTGCTACCGATATTGATGAAGCTGAAATACGCCCAAGGTGATAGCCCGCGTGCGCTCATCGTATCGCCAACGCGCGAGTTGGCCATGCAGATAGAAGAAAACATCAAAGCCTTCGCCGCCAACACCGACTTAAGAGTTGTAGTACTTTACGGCGGCCTCGGCCCAAAAACACAGATAGAGCAAATCAATAAAGGTGTCGATATCATTGTGGCTACTCCCGGCCGCTTGCTGGATATTTATCTTGCGGGGCATATCGTTACCAAAACCCTGCAGGTGCTGGTGCTTGATGAGGCCGACAAGATGATGGATATGGGCTTTATGCCGCAGATAAACCGAATATTAGAGATAGTACCGGTTAAGCGGCAGAATCTGCTGTTCTCGGCCACTATGTCTGATAAGATACAGGAGCTATCATACAACTTCCTGGAGTTCCCCACCATAATAGAGGTAACCCCGCAGGCTACCACTGCCGAAACGGTTAGCCAGCAACTATACCATGTGCCTAATAATAAGACCAAGATAAACCTATTGAAAGCCCTGATGGATAAAGAGGGCGACATTAAAAAGCTCATGGTGTTCTGCAAAACCCGTGTGGCGGCAGAAGATGTTTACAAATTCCTGTTACGCAAATATGGCGAAACAGGCGTAAAGGTGCTGCACGCCAACAAAGGGCAAAATACCCGTATCAACTCCATCAACTCCTTTAAAAACGATTTGGTGAAGATACTGGTGGCTACGGATGTAGCTTCGCGAGGCATCGATGTAAGCGATGTTAGCCACGTGATAAATTACGATGTGCCGGTGGTAATAGAAGATTACGTACACCGCATAGGCCGTACCGGCAGGGCGTATAACTCGGGTGTGGCCATAACTTTCGCGGTACCTTCAGAAGAGTATTACGTAAACAAAATACAGAAACTTATCAGGCAAACTATACCGGTATTCGATATCCCGGAAGGGGTGTTCATCGAAGAAACGCCTTACGAAGAACGCCAGGAGCAAGCCAAAGAGATAGACCTGCAAAAGCGCAAGGAAGATCCTGACTTTAAAGGAGCCTTTCACGAGAAGAAATCGCTGGCGCAGATAAAGAAATTTGAAGCCGCCAAAGCCAAAAAGAACCCTAATCACCCAAGCAATAAGAAACCCGATAAAAAATATGGAAGCCAAAAGCGATCTGGCAAAAAACGCTGATCAGCCACGTAAATTCAGGATAAGCCCCTTAAACTTCGCAACTGCCGGCTTTTTTATACTGGCTGGTTATATTTGGATCAACGGTGCCAAAATCACAGGCAACCCTTACGAGCACTGGAGCGGTACCATTACCTGGATATTCGTGCTGTTTGGGGTGGTTGTGTCATTACTGGATATAATTTTCCGTAATTTCTTCGCCGAAACTAAAAAACTATGGATTGTAGAGCTAAGCTTTATAACTTTGGTGGCTATTATATTTTTAATTGTTAAATAGAACTTGATGAAGACCGCTGAAATAAAGCTGACTGTACAACTCGACGATAATAACATCCCCGAAAGAATACTGTGGGAATCTACCGATTCGCAAAATAAAGAAGCTTTGCCTGTACAGGCGTTCATGCTGTCGTTATGGGATCAGAGCTACAAAAATACGCTGAAGATAGACCTGTGGACCAAAGATATGCCGGTTGATGAGATGAAACGCTTCTTCTACGAAACCCTGCAAACCATGGGCGATACCTTTTTGCGCGCCACCGGCGAAAAGAACATCGTTGAGGACCTGCGCGACTATTGCGCCCACTTTGCCGATAAAATGGATATCCGAAAATAAATAACTTTATGCGCCTGCCTTCACTATTATCACTTATCGGCTTTATAGTACTTATAGCCGCTACCTATTGCCCCATGCTTAGTGCATTCGGCATGGTTACTATGAACGTGTATAAAATGAATCAGCCTTTTGGCCTGTTGTTGCTACTCGTGGGCATCATTGGTATATTGTGCACGTTTTTTAACCAAACCAAGGTTACGCGCTTTACGGCCTATATTTCCCTGTGCCTGGTAGCACTGCTGCTGGTGGCAGCCGTGTTGAAAGTGAACACCACCTTTAGTTTCATCCCTTTCAAAAGCATCAATGCATTTCTCACCAGGCAACTCAAATTTAAATGGGGCTGGTATGTTTTGTTTGCCGGGCCGGCATTAGCTGTTTTGGGTGCGTTTTTCTCAAAAAACAAGCTACAGGTGCCTCCGCAGCAGGCATAGGTACTTCCTGCGTGTTTAACACTTAGTTTCGTTGTAATTTATTTAGTTAACAAGCGTTTTTTTGAACATATTTGTAGCTAATTAAACCACATTTTACCAATGTTAAAGCTTTCTTTCCGTAGCCAGGTATTAGCAGGTTTTGCTACTTCTATCGTATTGGTGCTTTTTGTTGGCATACTTTCGTTTAAAAGCATCAAGCAGTTAGAAGACGATACCGTATTGGTAGACCATACCCAAAAAGTAATAAAAACCACCAATAATTTACTACAGTTATTAATTGACGGCGAAACCGGCATGCGCGGTTATGGCGCAACCAACAATAAGATTTTTTTAGACCCCTACAATGTTGCAGTTCCGCGCATCAACGAAAGTTTAAAGCAGCTAAGCGTCCTTATAGCCGATAACCCTTTACAGGTAAAACGGGTAGATTCCCTTAAAGAACTTGTTGCCCACCAAATGGCCATTTTAAAAACTAATATCGATGCACGCGATGCCAAGGGGCTTGATTACATGGTGGCCAACCAAATGTTTTTGGCTGGTAAAGGCGATATGGACAGTATCCGTAGTTTAAGGGAACGCGTGATCGAAACCGAAAATCGACTGTTGGCACAGCGCAAGGCGGCATCAGACGATGCATCCAACAAAGCAATTAAGGTTATCATTTTTGGGTCATTGGCCTTCCTTGGGATTGTTATTATCATGTTCTTCTACATACAGGCAACATTCGCCAGGCAGAAGAAGATAGAGGAAGAAGTAAAAATAGCCAATATACAACTGGAGAAAGTACTCGCTGAAAACGAGGCCAAAAACTGGCTGCTTACCGGTACCGGTACCCTGAATGATAAAATGCAGGGCCAGCAAAGTGAGAAAGAACTGGCGGAAAATATATTGGCCGAAGTAAGCCATTACGCAGGCGCACTTACCGGTACGTTTTATCTGTTTAACGAGGCCGAAGAACGCCTTGATCTTTATGCATCCTACGCCTACAATGATCCGGCATCGCTCAAAAAACACATCCGCATATCCGAAGGCTGGATTGGGCAGGCCGCTAAAGACGAGCGCGCCGCCGTGGTAAAAGGCAAGCTGAACGATAAGATAGAGCTTGGTTCATCTATCATTAGCGAGGAAATCATAGAAAGCTTTGTAGTGCCCTTCTTCTTTGATAAAAAACTGAAAGGCGTAATGGAAATCGGTTTCCGCGGCGAACTTCTGGAGCATATTAAAGATTATATACTAATGGTTGCCAATGATATTGGTATTGCTGTAAATACTGCCCAGGCCCGTACCATTATGCACGACCTTTTTGAGGAAACGCAGCAACAAGCCGAAGAACTGGGAGCTCAGCAGGAAGAAATGCGCGTTACCAACGAAGAACTGCTGAACAAAACCGAAATGTTGCAGGCATCGGAAGAGGAATTACGTGTGCAGCAGGAAGAGCTACGCACCATAAACGCCGAGTTGGAAGAAAAAGCCAGCCTGCTGGAAGAAAAGAACCAGGCCATTGAGGAAGCCCGCCAAAACATCACCCAAAAAGCAAACGAGCTGGAGGTGACCGGTAAATACAAATCGGAGTTTTTGGCCAATATGAGCCACGAGTTGCGCACGCCACTGAACAGTATTTTGGTGCTTGCGCGGATTTTGAAGGATAATAAGCCCCTCAACCTTTCTGAGGATCAGATAAAATACGCCAGCGTAATATTTAATGCCGGCAACGATCTGCTCACGCTGATAAACGATATCCTCGACCTCTCGAAGATAGAATCGGGCAAGCTGGATATGCAGAACGATGATGTGCGCATCTCCGAGATACTGAGCGATGTGCAATCGTTGTTTGCAGAAATGGCGATGAACAAAAACATCACCTTCAAAACAACCTCCCTGGGTGTACCTGCAACCCTGTACACCGATAAGCAAAGGACCGAGCAGGTAATCAAGAACCTGCTATCCAACGCGTTTAAGTTTACGCCGGAGGGTGGCTCTATCACGGTTACGGCAAAACCGGGCAGGTTGCCAAAAACAATCAGCTTCAGCATAAAAGACACCGGTATAGGCATACCTGCAGATAAACAGAAGGTAATCTTCGAGGCGTTCCAGCAGGCCGATGGTTCTACCAGCCGCAGGTATGGCGGCACAGGTTTGGGCCTCTCTATCAGCCGCGAACTGGCAAGCTTGCTCGGCGGCCACATCAGTCTTACCAGCGAACCCGGCGAAGGCAGCGATTTTGTGCTAACCTTGCCTCTTGAAGCTCGACAGACCTTACAGCAAGAGCCGCAGGCGCCAACTATAGAATCGTTTAAACCGGCAGAGAATTTCCTGAGCACCGTACCACATAAAGCCGACCCAAACAGCGAGCCTACGGTGGTGATTGTAGAGGACGATAAGAACTTCGCTTCTATTTTACAGGATTACGCCCGCGATCATGGCTACCGCGCCATTATGGTACACGAAGGCACGCATGCCTTTGAAACCATTAAAGAGAAGCATCCGGATGCTGTTATACTGGATATTATGCTGCCTGGCAAAGATGGCTGGCAGATATTGAAAGAGCTAAAGAACGACCCTGAAACATTAGGCATACCGGTGCACCTGATGTCGGCAGGCGAGGCGGCGGCAAACCGCGTGCGCAAGGAGGGTGCCATAAGCTTCCTTAAAAAGCCGGTGAATACCGAAACGCTAGATAAGTTGTTTACCGATATTATGACCAACAGCGGCATGCGCTTTAAGCAGATATTGCTGGTAGAAGATCATAAAGCCCAAAGCCAGGCCCTGCGCGATCTGATGCAAAGCCAGGGTATAACAGTAGATCAGGCTTACGACGGCGAATCGGCCTTCCGCATGCTGCACGAGAATGAATACCAGTGCGTGATTCTGGACCTGAACCTGCCGGATATATCGGGCCTGGATTTGTTGGATAAGATAAAAGAAATAGACCGTTTTGCGGCCCTTCCGGTCATCATCAACACGGCTATGGAACTGGATAAATCATCGGTAAACAGGTTGATGCATTATGCCAACGCTATGGTGGTGAAAACCAGCAAATCGAGCGACCGGCTTATTGATGAGGTGAACCTGTTCCTGAACAAAATAAGCGAATCTGCAGGCTCTGCACCGCAGGCATCTTCGCCAATATCTCCTAAGAGGCCTATCACTGCCAATAAAGACAGCCTGAAAGGCAAGAAAGTGTTGGTGGTAGATGACGATATGCGCAACATCTTCGCGCTGAGCAGCGCGCTGGAAAGCTATGACCTTAACGTGGTAATAGCTAACGATGGCGAGGAAGCCATAGCCAGGCTTGAGGAAATGGCTGATATTGATATTGTGCTGATGGATATCATGATGCCTAAAATGGATGGTTACGAGGCTACGCGCCATATACGCAAGCAAAACAAATGGGCCAAGTTGCCCGTTATTGCCCTGACCGCCAAAGCCATGAAGGATGATCGCGAAAAATGTATAGCCGCAGGCGCAAACGATTACATTACTAAGCCGGTTGATATAGACAGGCTTATTGCCCTGATGCAACTCTGGTTGGATAGCTAATATGATAGACGACACGACAGGTAAGGACAATAACATAACAAATCCGCAGCTTACGGAGTTGATAGACCTTGTAAAAAAGATACATGGCTTCGATTTCGGCGATTATACCAAGGCATCCTTAAAGCGGAGGCTGGCGCGTATAATGATGCTGAAAAAGCTGAGCTTTTACGATCTGAAGCATATATTGGTGAACGACCCCGATTTTTTCCAGGAGTTTTTGGAAGAAATAACCGTGAACGTTACCGAGATGTTTCGCGATCCTGCGTTTTATAAAGCCCTCAATAGCCAGGTGCTGCCTTATCTTTCTACCTACCAGCACGTAAAGGTATGGTGTGCGGGCTGTTCATCGGGCGAGGAAGCCTATTCGCTGGCTATCCTGATGAAAGAGGAGGGGCTGGCCAAAAAATCGTTCATCTACGGTACCGATATCAATACCGAAGTATTGAAAGAGGCCCGTAAAGGCATATATAGCCTGCGCAAGATTAAAAGCTACGCCGAGAATTACCTGTTTACCGGGCTGCCCGGATCCATAACCGACCATTTTACCGTGATGTACGATGCCGCGGCGGTACATAGCGAACTTAAGCAGAATACGCTTTTCTCGGTGCACAACCTTATATCCGATACCGTTTTCAACGAGTTCCAGATGATCAGTTGCCGCAACGTTTTCATCTATTTCGAAACGGAATTGCAGGAGCGCATCCTGGATTTGTTTTATAAAAGCCTTTGTCCGTTAGGGTATCTTTGCTTAGGTAATAAAGAAACCATCCGCAGCGATAATTTCCGCAAGAAGTTTAAGGCCATCAATCAAAAAGAAAACATATACCAAAAAATTGGCGCTTGATAGCACATTAGTACAGCGGTTCAAAGAATCGAAGCTGCTGCTTTTAGGCGGTTCGGCGGGCTCGTTTAAATTGTTGTTTGCGCTGGTTAAAGCATTCCCGCACGATTTCAATAAAACGGTCATCATCGTTATCCATCGTAAAAAGAACTTTTATAGCGAAATAGAAAAACTGTTTGCCGAAAACAGCCGTATGTTGCTGCGGGAAATTAGCGATAAAGAGCCGCTTGATAGTAATACAATATATATAGCGCCTGCGAATTACCATACATTGATAGAGAAAAAAGGCTATTTTTGCCTTGATGTTTCAGAAGCGGTTTGGTACTCAAAGCCTTCTATAGACGTTACCTTTGAAAGTGCCGCATACGCATATGATAAAAATTGCACAGCCGTACTGTTCTCAGGGGCAAACCAGGATGGGGCGGAAGGCCTGCTAAAACTCCGTAACAGCGGGGCTTTAACTATAGCTCAACACCCTGAGGATGCCGAAATGGCGGAAATGCCCAACGCTGCTATTCAAATTGGTGCCGCTGAGTACATATTACATACAGCAGAAATATTCAAGCTTTTACAGAACGATACTTAATACCCCCATTATTGTATGACCCCCATTAACATCCTTATCGTAGACGACAGGGAAGAAAACATAATTGCACTTGAAGCATTGCTGCAACGGAAAGATATAAAGCTGTTTACCACTACTTCGCCGAACGAAGCCCTTAAGATTGCCTGGGAAAACCAGATAGCTATAGCCTTGGTAGATGTGCAGATGCCTGAGATGGACGGCTTTGAATTGGTGGATATGCTTAAATCGAACCCGCGCACCAAAGATATCATGGTGATTTTCGTTACTGCTATCTCTAAGGAAAGTAAGTACGCTGTAAAGGGCTTTGGTGCGGGCGCAATAGATTACCTGTACAAACCGCTAGATCCATACATCACTTCGGCCAAAGTAGATTCGTTTGTACAGCTGGCCCGATATCAGGATCAAATAAAAGCAAAAAATGCAGAGCTGGAAGATTACGCTACCGTGGTGAGGAACAGTGCCGATATGATTTGCTCTGTTGATGCTACCACCCTGAGGGTAAAAACCATAAACCCTGCTGTAGAAAAAATTTTAGGCTACAAGCCTGCCGAAGTACTGGGCCGACACATCATAGACCTGGCGATAGCAGACGACCGCGACGAGTTTAAGAAGAAACTAGGCGAAATCATCAGGGATAACCTGCAGTTCGCTACATTTGAGTTCCAGTTTGCCACTTTCGACAAAAGTTCTATCTGGGCAGATTGCCGCGTATCGTACCGTAACCGGGTGTTGTTTATGAACATCAGCGATTGCACGCCCCAGAAGAGTTACCAACAGCAATTAATAAAATCAAAGGAAGCGGCAGAGTACGGCAAAAAGGTAAAGGAAAACTTTTTGGCCAACATGAGCCACGAACTGCGTACGCCTGTAAACGGCATCATAGGTCTGAGCAATCTGTTGCGCAAAACCGGCGTTACCGATAAGCAAGGCAACCTGCTGGATATGCTGGAAACCTCCTCGCGTTCGCTTTTGGGTGTTATAAACGATGTGCTGGACATCTCTAAGATAGAGGCCGGCAAATTCAACATCGTGCGTGCTTCGGGCAATATCCGCAACGTTATCGAATCGGTACATGGGCTGCTGAAGTTCAGTGCCGACGAGAAGGATGTAGAGTTTGCGCTGGAGATAGATAACGACGTGCCGGACGACCTGATGATGGATTCGTTACGCATTAACCAGATTCTGATGAACCTGATAAGCAATGCCATCAAGTTTACGGATAGGGGCATGGTAAAAGTAAAAGTATCGGTACTGCAAAAGAGCCAGGGCAAAATAAAACTGAAGTTCAGCGTAGAAGACAGCGGCATAGGTATCCCTGCGGACAAACTCACGCGGATATTCGAATCCTTCGAACAGGCTGATGAGGATACAGCCAGCAAATATGGCGGCACGGGCCTGGGCCTGGCCATCGTAAAGAAACTGGTAGAATTGAAGGGCGGCGAGCTCACCGTGAGCAGCCAAGTGGGTAAAGGCAGCGTATTCAATTTTATCAATTGGTTCGATATATCGCAGGTGCCGCAGCAAAGGCCGGTAAAGGCAAAAGAACTGGAACCCTTTGCAGGCCTTAACGTTTTGGTAGCCGAGGATAATATGATAAACCAGTTTATGCTGGTAAAGATGTTAAAAGATTGGAACGTAAACGTATCAGTGGCTGATAATGGCAATACGGCCCTGGAACGCCTTAAAGAGGAAGACTTTGATTTGGTATTAATGGATACCCACATGCCTGGTCTAAACGGCTACCAGACTGCACGTTCCATCCGTATGGATTTTGACGAGCCTAAACGCAGTGTGCATATCATATCCCTTTCGGCTGCTGCTTATGAGCATGAGCATAAGGAGGCCTTAGCGTCTGGCATGAATGATGTATTGTCCAAGCCGTTCGAGCCGCACGAACTGCATAGCAAAATAGTGAAATTGCTTAACGGCAAAGCTAAAAAGGCAACTTAGTTTGGCCTATGCCCATTACGCGGGCCTCATGTTCTAAAAGCCACTGCTTGCGCCATAGGCCGCCCGCGTAGCCGGTTAGGCTGCCGTTGCTGCCTATTACACGATGGCAGGGCACAACTATCCAAAGCATGTTTTTGCCGTTCGATGCAGCTATAGCCCGTATTGCCAGCGGATTATTCATTTGGTTAGCCAACTGCAGGTAACTCATGGTGCTGCCATATTTTACGGTAAGCAGGTTCTTCCACACTTCTTTTTGGAAATCGGTACCCGGTTGGTTTATCGGCAGATCGAACTCTTTGCGCGTGCCGGCAAAATACTCGTCTAATTGTTTTATTGCAAGGATTATAGCAGGGGATGGCGACGGCGTTTCCACGTATTCCTCATCCCTGATGCTGATGGAAGTAATAAACTCCTCGTCGGCTCTTATGCGCACGAAGCCCACAGGTGTTTTATGGAATGCCTCGTACATACAGCTATGAGTTTTCGGCTTTTAGCAGAGCTTTGTAATATACTTTGCCCATGTTTTTAGTGATGAATTTGCGCGGCATAAAACTCATGAACACGTTGCCAACCCGGTTCAGGAAGCCAGGTATATGCACATGTCTGCGTTTGATGAATGCATCAAGCCCTTCGGCAGCGGCCTGACCAACAGGCATCAGCCAGCTTTTAAGGTCGTTGAAGTTTTTGCCTTCGGTCATTTCTGTAGCTATGCCGCCGGGGGCGTACACGGTTAGGGAGAGTGCCGGGTTCCTTATTTCTACCGATAAAGCGTTGGCAAACGCCATAATGAACGCCTTGGTTGCCGAGTACACCGCCTGGTAAGGCACCGGGAAAAACGCCGCCATGCTGGATACGATCATCACGCCGCCTTCAATACCTGCTTTCTCGAAATGGCCGATAAGCCTGCTGGTCATGTAAACCACGCTGTTTACATTGGTCTTCATGATGTTTTCGGTTTGTTCCCAGGGCAAATCGCTGTGGCGGCCAAAGTAGGTAACGCCTGCATTAAGTATCGCCCCGTAAAGCTCATCTCCGGCAAGGCTTTGGTCTATCATACGCACTACATCATCGTGCACGGATAAGTCGGCAACGATTACTTTTACCTGCACGCCTGCGGCGGCTTCCAGCTCGGTTTTTAACTGGTCAAGCTTGTCTTTCCGGCGGGCGGCTATGATGAGGTTTGCGCGGTGCTTAATGGCTAACTGCCGGGCCATTTCCTGCCCCAGGCCCGATGACGCGCCGGTAACCAGCACCCATTTATCAGCTAATTCGAGTTTCTTCATAATCACAAGCAGTAAAACTAAGGAAATATCGGGAAACAATAGCCGCCTTATCTGCGCTTACGGAATAGCTGCCCAATTGCGCACGCGGGAGGCCGCGTGTAAAGCATTTTTTGCTCAGATCATCATTATTAAACCATATTCCCGCTCAATCGTTACCATTAAAAAAAATGACGAGGCGAAATTTTCCTTAAGTTTGCCCTCTCCAAAAAAGTACGCGTTTTGAAAGAGCACAAACAGATTATCCTACTATCGCTTATTACCGGTGTTGTGCTTATGGTAATGAAGTTTGCCGCATACTTTTTAACCAACTCCAACTTTGTACTTACCGATGCTGCCGAAAGCATCGTAAACGTAGTGGCCAGCGGCTTTGCATTCTACAGCATTTACCTGGCCTCGCTGCCGCGCGACGAGAACCACCCCTACGGGCATGGCAAGGTGGAGTACTTCTCGGTGTTTTTAGAGGGTGCCCTTATAGGCATAGCGGGCGTTATCATTATTCTCAAATCGGTTTATAGCCTCTTCAATCCCGAAGAGATACGCGACCTCATTCGTGGCGCAGCTATTATAGGCTTTACCGGCGGGGTGAACGGATTGCTAGGCTATTATATGGTGCGCAAAGGGAGAGCACTACCCTCTATTACTATTGAGGCTGACGGTAGGCACCTTCTTACTGATACTGTTACCAGCACCGGGTTGGTGCTTGGTTTACTACTCATTTATTTTACCAAAATATTATGGCTGGATAGTGCTTTATCCATCCTTGTAGGCTTTTATATAACTTTTACGGCGTATAAACTCATCCGGAAATCGGTAGCGGGGCTGATGGACGAAACGGACTTCATCGTAGTAAGTGACGTAGTGAAATTGCTGGGCGAAAAGCGCCGCTACGAATGGATAGATATACACAACTTGCGGGCGCAAAAGTATGGCAACGATTTGCATATCGACTGCCACCTTACGCTGCCCAACTACTTCGACCTGAACAAGGTGCACGAGGAAGTGAAGGAAGTGGAATGGCTGATAAACCGTGAGGCGGGCATCAAAACCGAATTATTCATACATACCGACCCGTGCCTGCCCTTTTGCTGTCACTATTGCGGCATGCCCAATTGCCCCATACGCTCGGAGGCAAAAACGGAGGAAATTGAATGGACGATGGAGAAAGTAATGCGTAACAAAAAACACTATGAGCAATAAGGAGTTTTTCAACGTCCGTGTGTACGGGCTGCTTATCAACAGCGACAACGAAGTGTTGTTGAGCGATGAGCAAGAATACGGCATGCGTTTTACCAAGTTCCCGGGCGGGGGCTTAGAGTATGGCGAGGGGCTTATTGATGGCCTTAAACGCGAGTTTATGGAAGAGTGCAGCCTGGAGGTAGAGGTAACGAGCCATTTTTACACGACGGATTTCTTCGTAAAATCGGCTTTTAACGATAGCCAGCTTATCAGCGTTTACTACATGGTGAAAGCTATTTCTGATATTACTTTCACGGCAAAAACCATCGCTTTCGATTTTGAAGGCGAGGGCGAAGTGCTGCAAGCCTTCCGCTGGGTAAGGCTTGCTGATGTGGTACCCGCCAACTTTACTTTCCCGGTTGATGACCACGTAGCGAAACTCCTGATAAAATCCTTATGAGTTTAGTTGAACGCGACCTTGCCGTTATCTGGCATCCCTATACCCAAATGATGACGGCGCAGCCGCCTATCCCAATAGTTAGGGGTGATGGCGCCAGTTTGTATGCAGAAGACGGGAAAGAATATATCGATGCGGTATCATCCTGGTGGGTAAATATCCATGGGCATGCGCATCCCTACATCGCAAAAAAAGTTGCAGAACAGATTCAAAAACTGGAGCACGTTATTTTTGCAGGTTTCACCCACGAGGGGGCCGTGCAACTTGCCGAGCGGCTTTTGCAATTGCTGCCATCCAATCAAAAAAAGGCCTTTTATACCGATGACGGTTCTACCGCGGTAGAAGCCGCCATAAAGATGTGCCTGCAATATTGGCTAAACAAAGGGCAGCAACGTACGAAAATATTGGCTTTTAAGAATGCTTATCATGGCGATACCTTCGGTGCCATGTCGGTAAGTGGGCGCAGTGCTTTTACTGCTGCTTTCGATAGCCTGCTGTTCGAGGTGGAGTTTTTAGATTTGCCCGATGCTGATAACATCGAGGAATTAAAATCTCAAATCTCAAACCTCAAATCTCAAATCTCTTGCTTCATTTTCGAACCCCTGGTGCAAGGTTCTGCGGGTATGATTATGTATGAAGCAGAATACCTTAACCAACTGATGGCACATTGCCAGAGGGAGGGCATACTGCTGATAGCCGATGAGGTGTTCACCGGCTTTGGTCGCACTGGCAAGAACTTCGCCTGCGAATATGTGCAGATACAGCCCGATATCATGTGTTTTTCCAAAGGGCTGACCGGCGGCACCATGGCGCTGGGGCTTACTACCTGCACGCAGGCAATTTATGATGCCTTCCTTTCAGAAGACCGGACGAAGACCCTGTTCCACGGGCACTCTTACACGGCAAACCCGGTGGCTTGTGCAGCAGCGCTGGCAAGCCTCGATTTGTTCGTTGAGCCGGCTACCCAACAAAACATTGATAGGATAGCGGCCAAACATGCAGCCTTTGCCGAACGCATCAAAAGCCATAGTTCTATCCGAAGCACCCGCCAAACAGGTACCATACTGGCTATGGAATGGGAAACAGGCAACGATACCTCGTATTTCAGCGGGCTGCGCGATAAGCTTTACCATTATTTCCTGGACAAAGGCATCATCCTGCGCCCCCTTGGCAACGTTATTTATATTTTACCCCCGTATTGCATTAGCGATACCCAACTCGATTATATTTACCAAAGCATCGGGCAAGCGCTCGATGAGATCTGATTTATGCAACTGAACATTATCTTAACCAAAATTATTGCCAAAAACCGCTTGCACGCCCGCTGGCTAAACACGCTATCGCTGATGGAGAACACCGGAGCGCGCAAAATATCGGCCAGCGAAGACCCTGCCACGGTTACTTATATTATTTTGAAACACGCTGCCGAAGAGCACCGCCATGCTTTCTACCTTAAAAAACAGATAGAAAAAACAGGGGTGGACTGCCCAACCTATGCGGGCGAATACCTGCTTGCCCCGGAATTTAGTAAGCGTTACCTCCATCAATTGGATATAGATGTTTGCCGATACCTTAAGTATGGTTTAAGCCTGTCGGGTGCAGAGCTGCGTTTTGCGGCGTACTTGTTGGTTACCTACGCAATTGAAGTTCGTGCCGATGAACTTTACCCCATCTACCAGGATGCGCTTGACCAGGCCGCCAGCAAGGTGAACGTAAAATCCATCATCCTGGAGGAAGAAGGGCACCTGGAAGAAATGATTAAACAACTACAGCTTTTCTCGCCCGACTGGCAGTTGCATGCCAACAAAGCCGTAGAGATGGAAACCGTATTGTTTGCCAAATGGGTAGAGAATTTGGCGGTGGAGATAGGGTAGGAACACAGTTAAGATTCAATCATTGGTTGCAGGCTAAACCGATATTGCACGTTTTGGGCTATATTTTAAAATCCCAATTAACTTCGTAGCTTTAAAAAATATAACCAACAATTATGAAAATTTTACCGGGAACATTTTGCAGGGGCATCGCCCGCTTTATCGGCGTACAACTTGTTTTGCTAATTATCTTAACGGCATCCTTCAGAGCATCCGCCCAGGATCATCAATTGCTTAAAGACCCCGACGTTATAGGCAGATGGGACCTGACGATGGAAAAGGACGGTAAAACCCAGCCATCCTGGCTGGAGGTGCAAAAATCTGGCACGCATACGCTTATCGGCCGTTTTACGTATGCTTTTGGCAGCGCGAGGCCTATCTCGGAAGTTAAGCCTCACGATGGCAAATTTAGTTTCTCCATCCCGCCACAATGGGAACAGGGCGACCGCAACATGGATTTTGAATTTGAAGTTGCCGGCGATGTAATAAAAGGCAGCATGGTTTATACCGATGGCAAAACCTACAACTTTACCGGCGTGCGTGCGCCACGCATGTTGCCAGCCAAGGCACCGGTTTGGGGTAAGCCAATCGTACTGTTCAACGGCAAGAACACCAAAGGCTGGCACACCGATGGCAGGCCCAACCAATGGATAGTGGAAAAAGGCGTATTACGCAGCCTGCAATCGGGCGCTAACCTGCTAACCGATAGAACCTTCGGCGATTTCAAATTGCATATCGAATTCCGCTACAAGCAGGGCAGCAACAGCGGCGTGTACCTGCGTGGCCGTTACGAAGTGCAGGTAATTGATACCAAAAGCGGCGAGCCTGAGCCAATAAACAACCAATTCAGCTCTATCTATGGCTTTTTGCCGCCAAATAAAATGATGGCCAAAAACCCCGGCGAATGGCAAAGCTACGATATTACGCTGGTTGGTCGCCTGGTTACCATAGTAGCCAACGGTACCGAAGTAATCTGCAGGGCAGAAATCCCCGGTATTACAGGAGGCGCCATTGACAGCCGGGAAGGCGAGCCCGGCCCACTAATGATACAAGGCGACCATGGGCCCATCGATTACCGCAATATTGTGATAACACCAGCTAAATAAAAGCCTGATAGCTCAATAAGCAAAACGAGCCCTGCAATTCAGTTTGCAAGGCTCGTTTTGTTTGTTAGACATTCCTCATCGCCAGGCCTCAATAACGCGGCGTCCTAAATTTTACGTTAGAATAGCCGCACACCTGAGGTTTGCGCATCTATTTTTCCCCATCTGCATATTTGCACATCAATGCCGTTTACTTAAGCAATCCTGAAATGCGCCATCGGCGCAACATGTCGGTAGCTAATCAATATTCAGGTATTCGCATACCGTAGGTATGCTACATCGCGCGTATTGTACCTACGGCACAATGGTCGTTTTTGCTGTTTTGCTACCGACATTTGGCCCCGATGGGGCCAGCCTTTGAGTAAACGACATTGATTTGCCTATCTGAAGTCTGCACATCAATTAGATTTGCCAATCAATCTCATCTTTTCCCTCTTTCCGCAAAAACTCATTCGTTTTAGAGAACGGCTTTGATCCGAAGAACCCACCATGGCTTACTGCAAGCGGCGAGGGATGGGTAGATTTGATGATGAGATGGTTGTTATTGGGGTTTATTAGCACGCTTTTCGATTGTGCATAAGCTCCCCAAAGGATAAATACCAATCCCGCTTTTTCATCGGATAGTTTTTTGATGGCAGCATCGGTAAAGATTTCCCAGCCTTTCTTTTGGTGCGAGCCTGCGGTGGCGGCCCGCACGGTTAGTGTGGCGTTTAGCAATAATACGCCTTGCTTTGCCCATTTGGTTAAATCGCCGCTTTGGGGGATACTGAAAGCGGGAATATCGGTAGCTAACTCTTTATAAATGTTTTTTAAGGAGGGCGGTGCGGGGACACCCTCGCGTACCGAAAATGATAGTCCATGCGCCTGCCCCGGCCCATGGTAAGGGTCCTGACCTATGATAACTACTTTCACGTCATCGAGCGGGGTGGTGTTGAAGGCATTAAATATTTCGGCATTTTTAGGGTAGATAGTATGCCCAGCATCCCGCTCCTGTTTCAGGAAGCTTTTCAGTTGCAGCATGTAGGGCTTCTCCAGTTCTTCGCCCAAAATATTTTTCCACGATGGTTCTAATTCTCCGGCCATAAATCTTGATACAGATGTTTTATTATGCTTACAAATAACGATATTCGCACTTTGATTATACAATACAAATGATGTCGAATTTAGTAAGATTGATTATAGCCTGCGTTACCATGGGCGGCGGTGTTGCCCTTTGTGTTTTTGGCTTTTGGGGTTGGGGCATCCCTGTTGTTTTGATTGGCGGTTTAATATTGCTAACCTTCTTTTTTAACGAAAATATGCTGATTGCCCAGTACTACCTGCGCAAGGAAAATAGCGAGGAGTCTGAAAAATGGTTGTTGAAAATTACCGATTACGAAAAACAGCTATACAAAGGTCAGCACGGTTACTACAACCTGCTTATCGGTTTGATAGAATCGCGCAAGGCGCCGCTAAAATCTGAGAAATACTTTAAGAAAGCCCTGAGTCTTGGCATGGGCATGAGCCACAATACGGCACTGGCCAAGTTAAGCCTGGCAGGTATATCAATGGCGAAACGCGATAAGCGCAACGCCGAGATCTATTTGAAGGAAGCCGCCAAAGACGATAAGAACAAGCTACTTGCCGATCAAATCAAAATGATGAAAGGACAAATGGCCCAAATGGATAAACAGCAGGTAGTACGCGGCGGTTTCCGCCAGCAGAAGTTCTAAAGCCGGTAAATCGATAGACGAAAGATAGCAAAAGCTATTTTTCGTCTATCGAACTGTAATATTCAGGCTCCGAAGAGTCGCTTTGTTTAGCGGATAGATAGCTGTCTATATAGTTGAATTCCTTCTGTTCGCTTGGCTTAGAAACCTCCACCATTTTCAACAGGCTACGGATAAACGACAGGTCGAAAGTGCTCCTGTTTAGTTTTATCAGGTACTCGTTTTCGGTTATTTCCAGGATAGAGTTAGTCATGAGTATTCGTATTAATATGATTTTTATAAAGTTAAAGATGTTGTTTAATGCGAAAGTCCTTTTTACTTTATGCTTTTGTTAAGAAATTGTGAATAAAGTTTGGCCGGTTTTTCACAACTGTGGAAAGCCTGCGTTGATAACCACTCCTCATTCGGCGTAAATACCTATATTTACCTTGCCAACCAGCTAAAAAAATCTTACAGGTAATACCGCACATGAAAGCCTTACTCTTCATCATCTCTGCATGCTTTGTAACCAACGCGGGCTACGCGCAGCTTGCGCCGGCCAAATTATTCAACAACCATATGGTTTTGCAGCGCAACCAACCCATACCGGTTTGGGGTACGGCTGCTAAAAACGCAAAGGTTACCGTTAGCCTTAATAACAACTCAAAAACAGCCACTACCGATGCTGCCGGGTATTGGAAAGTTATGCTCGCGCCGATGAAGGCCGGCGGCCCGTATAAAATGCTTATATCATCGGGCAAGCAATCGCTTACTTATACTGATGTGATGTTAGGCGAGGTGTGGGTATGTTCGGGGCAATCTAACATGGAGTTCCACCTTAGGGATGCTTACGGCTACAAAGCCGAGCGGAAGTTGGCCGCCAGCGTTGCCGTGCGGCAATTCGATGTGCCACGCAAGGTAAGCCTCATGCCCTTGGCCGAATTAAGCGGAGGCGAATGGCGGTTAGCCACGAATGCTACCGTAGGCGATTTTTCTGCCGTTGGTTATTTCTTCGCCAAGCGCCTTGCCGAAAACCTGCATGTGACGGTGGGCCTTGTAAACAGCAGTTGGGGCGGTACGGAGGCGGAGGATTGGATAAGCAAAGATGCCATGCTGGCCTCGGCGGAATTGGGCACAGTTGTACCCGGTTTGCCTGTTGACGATAAGCAGTTGGCCGCCCGCGCCGACAATAAATTAAAACGCTGGGCTTTCCGAAACGGGGAAACCGTAAATTATAACCTGGCGGACCTCGCCGCAAAACCCGCCACCTTTTTCGATGCCTGGCAGCAGGGTTATATGCCCAGCTCCTGGGAGTGGGTGGGCAGGCTATATTCGTACCGTGGGCAGGGGTTTATGCAACGCAGCATTGTTTTGGATAGTACTTACATTACCGAGGGTTCATCTATATCCCTTGGGAATTCCGCTGCGAATACCACGGTGTACCTCAACGGCGTGCGTTTAGATAAAGGCGATAATGCCACCACGTTTAAGCTGCCCGCCGGTAGCTGGGCGGGCGGTGCCAACAGCCTACTGATTTACCTGGGCGCGCAAAAGGATACCTCGCGGTTCGATATGGGCCTTAGCGGCCCGGCGCAGGATATGTACGTGCGCTTTGCCGATACTACGATTACGTTGGCCGACAGCAAATGGCGCGTAATGCCCGATTTGAGCAAGCCCTACCATTTTGCTTTCCTGCCCAATAACAACGCATCATCGCTTTATAACAGCATGATAAACCCCATAGTGCCCTACGGCATGGCGGGCGTTATCTGGTACCAGGGCGAGGCCAATGCCGATAGGGGTTACCAATACCGCAGTGTTTTCCCGCTGCTGATCAGCAACTGGCGCGATAAGTGGAAATCAGCATTTCCGTTTTTGTTTGTGCAGTTAGCCTCATTCGGCGGTACGCAAAACAGCAATGCAGGCAGTAATTGGGCAGAACTCCGCGAAGCGCAAAACTTAACCTTAAAATTACCTAATACTGGCACGGCTATAACCATAGATGTGGGCGAAGCATTTAACATCCATCCAAAAGATAAAGCAACCGTTGGCTATCGACTGGCGGCATCGGCTTTCAACCTGGTTTACCATGTACCGGGCTTTGCCGAAAGCCCGCAGTTTGTATCTGCGGATTTTAGCAATGGATATGCGCTCATTAACCTGAGCCACGCCGAACAAGGTTTGATGGTAAAAGACAAGTATGGGTACATAAAAGGTTTCGAGCTTGCAGGTGCCGATCATAAATTTTACTACGCACAAGCGGTAATCACAGGTAATCAGGTAAAGGTTTGGTGCCCGGCAGTACCTAACCCCGTAGCTGCCCGCTACGCCTGGACGGATGCGCCGCTGGATGCCAACCTGTTCAATACGCAAGGCATGCCGGTAAGTCCCTTCCGTACGGATAGCTGGCCGGGTGTTTCGGCGGGAAAGAAATTTGAATAGCTTTGTATATGGACGAACAGCTTAAATCAAATCTTGTCACGTTTGCTTGTACTGCGCTGATTACTTGGATAGTTAAAAGCTTTTATGATAATTTATTTAAAATACGTCCTCGCGTCTACATCACGTTAGAAAATATTCTCTTTTCTCAAATGAATATTAACTATATGCGTTTTGATTTAAAGTGGTATCCGAAATTCGTGATTAAAAATAATTCAAAATATACTGCAGAAAATATTCAGTTAATTTCGACAATTGGAAAGGAATTAAGTGACGTTTCAGCATCTAAATTACTTGCTCCTAATAATCATCTTGACAGCTATCAGCAAATAAATTTAGAAACAACGCTTAGTTTGAGTATTCCTTACGAAGAGATGGTAGAAACATTTATTGAAGAAGATGGTACCAGAGTAAGTCTTCCTGGAACTAAAGTGCCTGAACCAAAAGAGTTTTTTAAACCCGAAGGCTTAAAAAACATCTTCTTTATTCTTAAATATAAAAGCGAGTCGGATAAATCGTTTTATACTTTGTATAGACGTAAAAATGGAATCGAAACAAATAAAATGTTTAAATTCAATCCCATGTATATCAAAAGGCTTTATCTATAAATATTTCACGAACACCAGGCTATCACCTCTTCTTTGGTAGGCATGGGGATTTCCAGTTTCAGTTTCTTGCGCATACCGCCAAGGTCGTTAAATAACTTGTTGGCGTTGGTTGCTTTCAGTTGCTCTACGGTATTGATGCTCATTTTGTTAAGCACAGGCACCCATTCGGCGGGTACGCCTGCGGCAATAAAATCATCAGAGGTGGCAACCTGTGCCTTTTTCTCAGGGCGCATCTGCGGGAAGAACAAAACTTCCTGTATAGTGCTTTGGTTAGTCATCAGCATCACCAAACGGTCGATACCGATACCCAGGCCCGATGTTGGTGGCATACCGTATTCCAGCGCACGCAGGAAGTCATCGTCCATAGCCATTGCCTCATCATCGCCGCGTCCGGCTAATATTAGTTGCTCTTCAAGTCGCTCGCGCTGGTCTATCGGGTCGTTCAGTTCAGAGTAAGCGTTGGCTATTTCCTTGCCGTTTACGAACAGCTCAAATCGTTCAACCAAACCATCTTTCGTGCGGTGCTTTTTGGCCAGCGGCGTCATTTCGATAGGGTAGTCGGTAATGTAAGTAGGCTGTATCAGGTTCGCTTCTACCTTTTCGCTGAAAATCTCATCTACCAGCTTGCCTTTACCCATAGTGGCATTGGTTTCTATACCCAAATCGGCACAAACCTTTAATAAGCCAGCCTCATCCATTGCCGATACATCGATGCCGGTGTACTTCAGGATAGAATCGTACATACTCAGTTTCTCGTATGGGCCAGCAAAGTTTATCTCGTGCTTGCCCACCTGCACCACGGGGATACCGTGAACGGCTTTGGCAACGGTCTCTAAACACTCCTCCACCATGGCCATCATCCAGATATAATCTTTGTAGGCCACATAAATTTCCATTGCGGTAAATTCCGGGTTGTGGGTACGGTCCATGCCCTCATTGCGGAACATCTTGCCAAATTCATACACGCCGTCGAAACCGGCAACAATCAGCCTTTTCAGGTAAAGCTCATTGGCAATCCGCAAAAAGAGCGGCATATCCAGCGTGTTGTGGTGCGTATTGAACGGACGAGCCGCTGCGCCGCCATGCACGGCCTGCAGTATTGGGGTTTCCACCTCCATCCAGCCCTGCGCGTTAAAGTAATTGCGCATGGCGCTGATTACCTTAGAGCGGTTGATGAAAATGTTTTTATAATCGGGGTTAACGGTTAAATCTACATAACGCTGGCGGTAACGCATTTCCGGGTCGGTAAAGCCATCGTGTATGGTGCCGTCTTCCTCGCGTTTTACCACAGGCAGCGGTTTCAGGGATTTTGCCAGGATGGTCAGTTCTTCGGTATGCACCGATATTTCGCCCGTTTGGGTAATAAACACGAAGCCTTTTACGCCTACGTAATCGCCTATATCCAGTAACTTCTTGAATACGGTATTGTAAAGCGTTTTATCCTCGTCGGGGCAAATATCATCGCGTTTGAGGTACACCTGCACGCGGCCTGTACTATCCTGCAGTTCAAAAAAAGAGGCGCTACCCATAATACGGCGCGTCATGATACGGCCGGCTATGGTAACCTGTTTATACTTATCCGGGGAGGCTTCAAAATTGTCATTAATATCCTGCGCCCATGCATTTACATCATAGGCTTCGGCTGGGTAAGGGTTAATGCCTAAGGCACGTAACTCTTGCAACGATTTGCGGCGGAAAACTTCCTGTTCGGATAGCGCGATACTCATATCAGTACGGTGTATTTTAAGGCTGCAAAAATAGGGTTTTTATTTAGATGTGAGATGTTAGATTTGAGATAGGAGACAAGGGATTGGCTTCTCCTAAGATAATAAAGCCCCGATGTTGCATCGGCAGGCTTTTTATTTACCCGCAGTTAAATACCTTTGCTATATGGACATCAAAGTTATCGCGTTCGACGCGGATGATACCCTTTGGGTAAACGAACCCTACTTCAGACAAACGGAAGAGCGTTTTTGCGAACTATTAAGCGGTTACCTTTCGCGGCACGACCTGGAGCGCGAATTGCTGCGCATAGAAATAGAGAATCTTTCTCTCTACGGTTATGGCATCAAGGGTTTCATCCTATCCATGATAGAAGCCGCCATGAAGATAACCGATGATACGCTTAGCATAGAAGTAGTGAAGCAGATTATGGACCTGGGTAAGCAGATGCTGAACCAACCGATAGAACTGCTGGATGGGGTAGAAGACGTGTTGGAGGCCCTTAAAGGCAAATACCGCCTGGTAGTAGCCACTAAAGGCGATTTGCTGGATCAGGAACGTAAACTGAAGAAATCGGGCCTGAACCCCTATTTCCACCATATCGAAATTATGAGTGAGAAGGACGATGCGAACTATCTTAAACTAATCAAGCATCTGGATATCCAGCCTTCGGAACTATTGATGGTAGGTAATTCGCTGAAGAGCGATATATTGCCGGTATTGAACGTGGGCGGCTATGGCGTGCATGTGCCATACCATATCACCTGGGCGCACGAACAAATAGAAGAAAGTATCCATAACGAACGCTTTAAAAGCGTGGAAAGCATAAAAGATATACTGGAGCTGTTATAACATGAGGACGAAGATAGAGGTAGCCGGCTGGCTGCGCGAAGATCATTTTAAGCTTTTCAACAGCTTCGAAGAGCCGTATTTCAGCATCAATGTAGATATCGATGTTACGACGGCCTATGCCAGGGCGAAGGAGTTGGGTGTATCCTTTTACCTGTACTACCTGTATTGCGCCATCACAGCCATCAACAAACATGAGAGCTTCAGGTACCGGGCCATCAATGATGAGGTGTTTTTGTACGACCAAATCGATGTTACCCACGTGGTGCTTCGTCCAAACGGTACTTTCGGTTTCGGTTTTGTGCCTTATGTGCCTACGCTGGAGGGATTTATTACGCTGGCCAAAGCAGATGCCGGGCGCATATTGGCCACTTCCGGGCTCGATTTAAGCGTCTCCTATGAAAATATCATCCACTTTTCGGCTATGCCCGGGATAAAGTTCACGGGCTTAACCCATGCCCGCAGTTTTTCTTTTAAGGATAGCTCCACCAAGTTATCGGTTGGCAAGGTTACCGAGGTGAATGGCAAAAAGATGATGCCTTTATCCATCACCGTTCACCACGGGCTTACCGATGGCCTGCATGTTGGCCAGTTCATCGATTTGTATCAGCAGTTGCTGAACGCCTAAAAGCAACTGCTAAGGGCCCAATTGCGTATTTAGAGTGTACTTATATCCATGCATTCTGAAATGTATTGATATATTTACTTTTATCTCGCCAATTATTATGCCCATTAAAAGACTCATCCTGTTGTTTATCGCTTTGGCTACGCTGGCTTCCTGTAAAAAGGAGAAACCATTCGTGCCTAATTATGCCAACGCGCTGCCCGGCCTGTGGAAACAGTTGGGCAATTTCGAGGGGGTGGGGAGGGTACGCTCTTACGGTTTTACCATCGGTCGTAAGGGCTATATCGTAGGTGGCAACGCAGGCTCGGGTTTTAACCTGGTGCCACTTTATGACCTTTGGGAGTATGACCCCGATACCGACAAATGGACCCGCAAGGCCGATTATCCCGGTCAGGCTGCCGAGTACTTGCGGGGCTTTACCATCGGCAACAAAGCTTATATGGGCACGGGCTTCGGCCAGAAAATTTTCCGGCCCGATGACCCGGCACAGAACAAGGATTTTTGGGAGTATAACCCCGCAACCGATACCTGGACCCGCAAAGCCGACTTGCCCGCACTTGAACGCGAAAACGTAATAGCGTTCGAGATAAATGGCTTTGGTTACCTTGGCCTTGGCACAAACAACAATTACGATGTTAACTATAAGGACTTCTGGAAATATGACTCAACCGCGGATAAGTGGACCCGTATGGCCGATTACCCCGGCAATGGCAGCTTTGGCGTGGCAGCATTCTCGGTAAACGGGAAGGGCTACGCTGGCTTAGGCGGCTCCTCGCCTGATATAGTAATGAAGGATTTTTGGGAATATGACCCCTCCACCAATAAATGGACCGCTAAAGCCGATTTTACCGGCAAGGAGCGTGTATTCAGCAGCCAGTTTGCTATCGGTACCGATGGATATGTTGGCTTAGGCACTACCGCAACCGCCTCCGCGGATGATTGGTACAAATATGATACCCTGGCCAATAGCTGGATAAAAATCACCACCTATGGCGGCGCGGCACGTTATGATGCCATAAGCTTTGTTATAGATGGCGTAGGCTATGCAGGCACCGGCAACCCCGGCCTGAAACAGGATATTTGGAAATACACGCCGACGAAAAAATAGTAAGCGGAAGATTTATTAAACCAAACCAAATATAAAACGGTTGAAAGGAAGTGGGTTTGGAATTGTCATGTACCCAGGTATTTAGGAAATAAATATCCATTTTTTGTTTTGGCGGATTTTGCTAATCCCACCAGAAATAAAGCCTTTTGGTCTTTTTCATTTCGTCGGCAAGGGCTTCAACTGTTTCTGTACCCTGATCAACCACATCAGGGCATACTTTATATACTTCTTTAGCAAACGTCAGCCAGTTTTTTGGTTCTTTATGAATTAAAAACTCGCACCAGTCACCGGAGGCTCCAATAAGCTCGAGTGAGTATTGTTTATCAAATTGCTTGATGATAGTTATTAAACTGTCGGTAGTTATGCTGTAGTTGATACCATCCGTACCTATTTGTTTCAAAACGGAATATTTGTCGGTTGTTTTAAGGACACCCACACGATCGGGTTTCTTACCAATATTGAAATTACTCTCTAATAGAAATATGGTATAACCTTTCTTTTTAAAACCATCTTTAAGGTTAAAGACTAGGTTATACGACCGCGAATTCTGCTCATCAAAAACAAGCCCTGTCAAATAAACAGGGTCTAACTCTGTTTCTTTTCCTTTCTCATACATTTTAGAAAGCGAATAATGGAAAGGCTCAATTTTGCTATTAGTTTCTGTCCTAATATCCATCATGATGCTTGAATCTATTTGCAAATTGTTGCAAATTTTTCTTTCGCTGGCAGTGAGACTGTAGCTATTTCTAAAACCATTTGGGTTACACCCACAGATTGAAGTAGTAATAGCAAGGCTAAGTATCAGTCGGGTTTTATCTTGCACTCTTTCTTAAATTTCGGTTGTAATAATAAGATAAGAATTCTGCGCTGTAACTGCTTTTCGTCAGCTTTGCCTTAGTATTCTCAATCGCGTAAGGTTTTATAGAATTTAAAGAACTCTGAAAAAAGCGCAATCAGTTCCTATTCCGCCTCCGCTTCCTGCAAATACAAATCGTCTATCGCTTCGGCGTATTTCTTTTCTATTACTTTGCGCTTGGCTTTCAGGGTGGGGGTTATCTCGCCTTCTTCCATGCTGAACGGCAAACGTTTCAGCTTGAAATTCTTTATTCGCTCGAATTTGGCCAGCTCGTTGGAGTATTTCTTTACGTCCTGGTTTATCCATTCTATGATTTCGGCATCCTCTATGAACAGGTCGGGTTTTTCGAAGAAGTCATTACCCAGCTTGAAGGTTTCCTGCAACAGTTCGCGGCCAGGTACCAGTATGGCGGTAATATACTCGCGCTTGTCGCCTATCAAAAATACGTGTTCTATTTTAGGGCTTTTGAGGTAGGTGTTCTCCACCGGCGTAGGGTAGATATTTTTGCCGTAGGCGTTTACCAGCATGTTCTTTAGCCTGTCGGTAATTTGCAGGTTGCCTTTGTAAAAACGGCCGATGTCGCCAGTATGGAACCAGCCCTCTTTATCGATAACTGCCGCCGTCTCCTCGGGTTTGCGCCAGTAGCCTTTCATTACGCAATGCCCGCGCACGATAATTTCACCTTCTTCTGAAGTGAAATCGGGCTTGAAGTTGTCGTGGGTTTGTATGGTGAATATCTTTTTGGTGTCTACATTTTGGATAGCCACTTCGATGCCCGGTATGATGCGGCCAACCGTGCCAATGATAATACGGGTTTCCTCTGTTACGGCCATTACCGGTGAGGTTTCGGTAAGCCCGAAGCCCTCTAAAACCGTAATACCGATATTGCCGAAAAATTCGCCGATATTCTTTGGCAAAGCTCCGCCGCCTGATACCAGTACCTTTAGGTTGCCGCCTGTTTTTTCTTTTATCTTGCTGAATACCAGTTTATCGGCCAGTTTATGCTGCGTAGCCAATATCAAGCCTGGTTTCTTGCCGGCTTCGTGGGTTTTGCGTACTTCTTCGCCAATTTTTAAGGCCCAGGTGAATATTTTGGTCTTCATGCCGCCTGCCGATAGTCCGTTCTTCATGGCTTTGTCGTGAATGCGTTCCAGCAGGCGCGGCACGCAGCACAATACGGTAGGCTTTACCTCCATCATGTTCTTGGCCAGTAGTTCCAGGCTTTGGGCAAAGGCAATGGTGCAGCCTTTGTTCATGGAGATGTAGTAGGTAGCCGTGCGCTCGAACACGTGCGACAATGGCAAGAACGACAGGAACAGATCGCTGCTCTCGATAATGGGTATTTGCGTTAGGCTCCAGCGCACGTTTTGCGTAAGGTTGCTATGCGTAAGCATTACGCCTTTTGGGGTACCGGTAGTGCCCGAAGTATAGATGAGGCAGGAAATATCGCTGGGCAGGATGGCTTCGCGGGCTGCGTTGATTGCATGCGTATACTCAGCTACGCATTGCAAGCCTTCTTCAATCACGCGCTTAAAGCCTACTGCTCCGGCGTTAAGGCTTACTTTATCGCTGAATTTCTCGAAATCGTCGAAAGCAGGGATAATGCGGATGAGCGATGAGCAATTATTGGCAATCTTGAGCACCTTGCGGAAAAGGAAAGGGTTTCCGCAAAGGATGGTGCGCGCTTCAGAATCGTTGAGGATATATTCTATTTCCGCTTCGGAAAGGGTGGGGTAGATGGATGTATTTACCGCGCCTATCTGCTGCAGGGCCTGGTCGTAATAAACGTAATCGGGGCCGTTCTCCATAATGAGGGCCAGCCTGTCGCCTTTTTGAACGCCTATGTTGAGGAACCAGGCCGATATCGCATCGATTTTGATGAGGGCTTCTTTATAGCTTATCTCTACCCAGGTATCCTTTACTTTGTGCAACATAAAGGTGTGTGTATCTGGATGGATGTTCGCAACAATATTACGGATAAGGCCCGGTATGGTTGATTGCTCAGCAACGATGTTCATGAAGTTTAAATCAGTGGTTTATACTAAAACAAAGCTAAATTAATTTTAATAATAAAACCAATCTCTTGTTGGGCAAGAAAATGGCAGGTATGAAAGTATCCCTATTTAATTTTTATATCTTGTAGTCCCTTTAACCAATGCTCGCCTGGCTTATGAAACAACTTGCAACGCTGCTATTAATAACGCTTACTGTTTTTTGCGGCAAGCTTTACGCACAAAAAACACCCGCAACAATCAACGTGAACCTGCAACAAGAGCTGGGAGAGATGCGGTCGTTGTGGGCGTGGTTTGGCTACGACGAGCCGAATTATACTTATATGAAGGATGGGCGCAAACTGCTCTCTGAAATTGCGAAGCTAAGCCCCGTTCCGGTATATGTGCGTACGCACAACCTGCTCACCACCGGCGATGGCACCCCTGCCCTTAAATGGGGATCGACTAATATTTATACTGAAGATGCCGATGGGAAACCTGTTTACGACTACCGCATAGTAGACAGCATTTTTGATACCTACATTAAACGCGGTATGAAGCCTCTGGCGCAGATTGGTTTTATGCCGAAAGCATTATCTGTAATGCCTGAACCATACCAGCATAGTTGGAAACCGGGTAAGAACTCCGGGAAAATTGAAACCGGCTGGGCCTACCCCCCTAAAGATTATAAAAAGTGGGGCGAACTGGTTTACCAGTGGGTGAACCATTGCATAGCCCGTTATGGTAAAAAGGAAGTAGAAAGCTGGTACTGGGAGGTATGGAACGAACCAAACATTGTTTACTGGAAAGGCACCCCGGCCGAATTTTATAAATTATACGATTATGCTGCTGATGGCCTGAAACGCGCATTGCCCACCGCACGCATTGGGGGCCCTGACGTTACAGGCGGAGGCGAAAAGTGGCTCGACGGGTTTTTGCGGCACTGCCTGGTTGACACCAATTACGTAACCGGCCGTATTGGTTCGCCGCTTGATTTGGTTTTGTTTCATGCAAAGGGAGCGCCAAAACTGGATAAAGACACCGTTGTGATGAGCATTAAGCGGCAGCTTAATGATATTGCCGGGCATTTTAAAGAGATCAACTCATTCGCCGCACTTAAAAACATCCCCATAGTAATTGGTGAATCTGACCCTGAAGGTTGCGCAGCATGCGGGATGGCTACCAACCCCGAGAACGCATATCGCAACGGAACGATGTACTCCAGTTATACAGCTGCTTCTTTTGCCCGGGTTTATGAATTGATGGATACCTACAAAACTAATTTGATCGGTGCGGTTAGCTGGTCATTCGAGTTTGAAAATCAGCCGTGGTTTGCAGGCTTCCGCGACCTGGCGACTAACGGCGTAGATAAGCCGGTGCTGAATGTTTTCAGGATGTTTGGTATGATGAAAGGAGCAAGGGTGCAAGTTACAGGTAACCGCATGTACGATTTAAAAACCATACTCGATTCCAGCATACGTGGCTCACAAACAGATATAGGTGCGTTGGCAGCCAAAAATAATCAGCAGGTAACCGTGATGGTTTGGAACTACGCAGATAAAGACAAACAAAGCAATGCCGAGCCGGTTACCTTGAACATTACCGGCTTGCGTAGCAGCGCGAGAAAGGTAAAAATAATCGAGTATCGCATTGATGACGAGCACAGCAATTCCTATACAGTATGGAAAAAGATGGGGTCGCCGGCGGCACCAACAGCAGCGCAGGTTGCGCAGTTGGAGCAGGCAGGGCAGTTAAAGACTATCGGCAAACCTATAACTTTATCGGTTACCCATGCAAGTATCAGCAAAGTAATAAACCTGCCGCGGCAGGGTGTGTCGTTATTGCGCGTAACCTATTTACCCTAGGCGACGATGCTAATGAAGTTGAACAATGGTTATTTGAAAAAATCAATTCGGATTTTAGTGCTGTAATTGCTTTAGGGCATCCATATTGAAATCGTATTGCTCTTGCACAGGCACAATTTTACGGCTAGCTTTTTTAATGTCTTGCCCTTCTTTTGTCCAGGGGAAAGGATAGAAGTTATAAACTTGTGCGCCATTTAAGTTCGCCGCATCTTTTTGCCAATTTGCCCATCTGTTGCCCTCATAAAATTTATTGAGGTCGCCGTTAAGACAGAAATCAACGAAATCCGAATAGCTTTTACCAAGCGATTCCCATTTTAATGTTTCCGGCGCGAGGTAATACACCATGCCCATGTCGGTGCCCAAAGCACCGCCGTTTATGGCAAAAAAACCGCCGATGGCGTCATCGCCAATCAACAGGTACGCAGGGCGCTGGCCGTATTCTGCAAACGTTTTGCCCTTGTTCCATGCTGGTAAGCTTCTTGGCAGCTTTGTGCTTCCCGACCCTAACAAACGTATCCAGCCGTTATCTATTAAAACACCTCCGGTGAAATAAATTATGGCACCCATGATAGAATGGGTGGTTACCTGTGTTTGATATAACGCTTCGACAGCTTTAGCGCGGTTTGCCGATAGCAGCTCTGCCTTATTTTTTGCTGTCGAGATGCTTTGTTTCACGATATCCCAACCAGAGGTATCAGCCGCGAGGACTTCTATCGGGCGCATTGTTTGAGCAAAGCCGCACTGCGCGAATAATTGAAATAAAATGATTGCGGCTGCGGCTTTGAAAAGATGTTTCATTATAAGGTTATAGTATAAATATACAGAGATGACCTGAAAAGCAAAAGGCTCCGATTGTCGGAGCCTTTTGCAATGACAATATTTTATTGCTGCGGATATTTAAATGATTTATCCGGATGTGCAGGCACTACTACCTTGTCTACCGGGTGCTCTTTTATTTGTTGTTTAAGGTAGTTCAGAGCCGCCTCCAGTTGGGCATCTTTGCCCTGGTATGTTGCGTAGGGCAGGTTATCCACTTCTATATCCGGTTCTACGCCACGGCCTTCTATCAGCCATTTGCCCTCCGGGCCAAATACGCCCATCTCAGCTGCGCTGGCAATTCCGTTATCAACCATCCGGTTGTCGCTCGATAGCCATATCTCGCCGCCCCATGTACGCATGCCAATCACCTTGCCCAGGCCAAGCCTGCGGAAGCCCTCGGTAACGGCTTCCCCGTCTGACGCTGTCTGCTGGTCGCAGAGGATAACCATATGGCCCCTGAAGGCGTACTGCATGTTCCAGGTAGGCCCGCCGGTGCGGCCCTGCCAATACATCCAGGCTTTGCGCAGCAGCTTCTCCAGTACCCAGCTATCAATGTTGCCGCCAAAGTTTTCGCGCACATCTATAATGAGGCCCTTACGATTGAAGATGGGGTAAAACTGCTTCATAAAATCGTCCATATCGTCGCCGCCCATAGCTTTGAGGTGTACGTAGCCGATGTCGTTATTGCCGGCGCTATCCACCTGCAGCCTGCGCGAATATTCCCACTCGCCGTAGCGCAGGTTGTACTCGTCCCTTGCCGAAAATGGCTTCACCACCTGCTCGTAGCGCTTCCTGGCCCTATCGGTAAGCGTAAGTTTCACCGGGATGTTTACCTTGTTAGCCAGCAGTTCGCCCACATCGGCAATTTCCTTAAGCGGCACGTTGTTTATCTCGGTAATGATGTCACCTTCTTTGATGCGCAGCTCAGGTTTGTCTAACGGCGAGGAGAAGCTGTAATCCGGGTCCGACTGGTAGATGTGCTCTATTTTAAATCCTGCAGCAGTTTTGCTCAGCTTTGCGCCCAGCACGCCGGTTTGCGTTCTGTCTTGTGACGTGCGTTTGTCGCCGCCATAAACAAAAGTATGCAAGGCAGAAAGTTCGCCCACCATCTGGCTTAGCAGGTCGTCCAGCTCGTAGCGGTCGGTTATGCGGGGTAGCAGCGGTTCGTATTGTTTCTTAACAGCTTCCCAATCTACCTTGTGCAGGTCGCGGTCGTAAAAGTAATCGCGCATCATGCGCCAGGCGTCGTTGAACATCTCCTGCCAGTCCTGCTGCGGGTTTATGGCGAAGCTCCAGTTGTTCAGCTCCACTTTCGCCTTATCGGCATCAACCTTGCTGCCGTCTGCATCGGCAACTGCCAAAGTCCGGTTGGCGTAGTTTATCAGGATTTTTTTGCCATTGGCCGATACGTTAAAGCCGTTCACACCCGATGCTACCTCGGTAGGCGTCGGTTTTTTGCTTTCGGTAATTTTCAGCGCGAATATCTTACCGCCGTCTTCATTGCCGTCATCGCCCATGTCTATCCAATACAGATAGCCGTTGGCAACCGCAAGGCCCGCGATGTTGGCGCTTTTCACCGGTACCTGGTAAAGCGATTTTTGCGCCCTTGCCCAATCGTAAACCTTTGCAGGCTCTACGGCCGGCTTCTTTTTATCTATTTTTTTAGTTTGGGTTACGCCCTGCTTGTCTACCGAGGTAAATACCGAATCGGTAAGCCATGAATCTGTTTGCAGGAAGGGGAACTTGGCGGCGGTATCCAATGCCATTGCGTAAATATTGGTGGTTTTGGTGTAATAAGGTTCCGGCTGCCTTGGGCCCCATGGCGAGCGCGTTACCGAGTGGAAGTTGCGGTCGCTTAAAAAGTAGAGCCATTTGCCATCTGCCGCCCAGGCCGGGCTGTAACTGCTTAGCCTGTTGGTGCTAACGGGTATCATGGCCATGCTGCGGGTGTCGATTACGTTTATCTGCGCACTCAAATTCTCGATGTTCTGCGAAATATTGAGGAAAGTGCTATTGGGCGACCACGACATCTCGTTGATGCCGGCATACGCATCCTTATACTCGAATTTTACCGCACCGGTAGCTGCTTCGGCTATCCGCAGTACGTCGTTTTTATCTGTATAGGCGATGTATTTGCCATTTGGCGACACCGCGAATGCCGAGATAATAACCTTGCTGCCCTTGGTTAATTGCGTGGCCTCGCCACTGCCATCGGCGTTTACTTTCCATATTTCGTACTCGCCGCCTTCGTCAGACAGTACCGCAATGCTTTTATCATCAATAAAGTGCACATCCTTTACGCGGATGCCGCTTTTGCGGGTTATCTCTACCCAGCGGTCGCTTTTGGCGGGCGACACGAACAACCTGCCGCGGCTAACGATAGCCACATAAGTACCCTTCGGCGAGATATCCGAATAACTGATACTATTTACCGGGCTTTTGATCCATTTAAGCTTGCGCTGCCCGAAATCTGAAACGAGGTTGATATTCAGTAACTTTTCGGTATTGCTGCTGATATCATAGAGCCAAATGTCGGCCCCTTTTTGGTACACGATGCGGGAGCCTTCTATTGATGGTGTTTGCAGGTCCCAGCCCTTTGAAAAAGTTTGCTGTTTGGGGTTTTTGCCATCCTTATCTATCGACCATAAGTTCATGGTGCCATCCCTGTCCGACAGAAAATACACCCTGCCGTTATAGTACATAGGGTTGGTGCTGGTCCCCTCGAAATCGCCGGTGAGCGATTTTGCTTCGCTCTTCCCGTCGAATTTCCATATCTGTTCAATCAAGCCGCCTTTGTAGCGCTTGGTTTTGCTACCCTGATTGGGGAAACGGGTGAAATACAGGATGCCGTCTTCATCATAGGTGCCTATGGAGGCTTGCCACAGCGGCAGGTTTTCTTTTTTGAGGGTGGCCGGGTCCAACTTAAATAATTGCGGCAAAGGCAGCAGGGTGTGGCCCGAACTACGGTAAAGTATCTTGCTGTCTTTCGTCCAGCTGGAAATGAGGAGCGAGTTGCTTAGGTCATAGGTGAGCCTGCGTGGTACGCCGCCGTCTATATCCATCAGGTAAATTTCTGATACGCCCTCGTACTGCCCCGAAAAGGCCAGTTGCTTGCCATCGGGCGAGATGGCCGGGTTTAGCTCTACGCCATCGTTGGTGGTAAGGCGTGCGGAGAGACCGGTGCCAATGTCATATTTCCAAAGGTCGCCCTCGGCAGTGAACACTACGGTGTTGTTGTGCAGGGTAGGGGTACGGTAATAACCTTTTTGCTGGCCATAGGATAATGAAGCGCACAAGACGGCGCAGAATGTTAATAAGGACTTAATAGGCATGATGTTGATATTGATGCCCTAAGATAAAAAATAATCGGTAACAGTAATAAAAATAGCGATGTGTTTAATTGCAACGGTGTCTTCATCACCAGCTATTAAAGCCCGTGCTAATGAGAAAGCTCAAGCCTCATCCAGTGTTCCCAGTTTTTACCATCTGCGCTCTTTTCCCATACGGCGGCCATTTTTTTGGAAGGTTCGGTAACCGTTAACCGCGCCCTCATGTTTTCATCCGATATATGCAAAACACCATTAAGCAATAAAGCGGTCATTTTACCCGTACCACCGCCATTGTCAAATGCATTTAACGCAAACTGCTGCTGCTTTTTATTAATGCCAATAAATTCCAGTGTTTTTACGTGTTGCCCACCCATTATTACGTCTACCGTATGCAAAATGAATTGATCGTCCAATACGTATTCGTATGTATCTGTACCTTCGAATGTAACCACCGGCGCAGTTTCCGTTGCTGCAACGGTGCCCTTGGTGTTCCATTTCCCTATCAGGAAATCGAGTTTTTTAATGATGAGTTCTTCCATCGCAAAATATTTCTCATTGATATGCCACCTAAATTGTGCCAAACTTAATGGCCACAAAAAAAGCCCCGTAAAACGCACGAATGGTCGGAAGATTAATCTTCCGACTTTTTTGTTTAGAGATGTGTTGTTTTTTTTATTTAACTATCTGATTGTCAATTATTTATTTGTTTTTATCGTTGATTTTAAGTATATTAATGCTGTAAATCAAAGAGATATGGCCATTTTCAAAGATCATAGTATCACCGTAAAACAGCTCTTAGGCTTCATTCCCGAGGCCTTAATAGCAAATTTGTCGCTTACAACTAAGATCGATCATTACGCAAGATCGATCATTACGC
>NZ_JBFUEA010000026.1:0-54954 GCF_056404435.1 Mucilaginibacter sp. P2_D11 | reverse complement strand
CTGCTATGGACTATCTTGGCGAATCTGGGATTGGCCGTTGGTATTATTCGGGCGATGTTCCCGGTGAACATTGGGAGCATGATTTTTTCCCCTGGCATGGCGCCTATTGCGGCGATATCGATTTGATCGGATGGAGAAAGCCCATTTCCCACTATCGTAGCCTTTTATACAATAATACCGAAAAGCTCTACATGGCTGTTCGCGAGCCCGAGCCGGATCCAATTGAGATTAAAACAACGTGGTGGTCGGTATGGCCGACGTGGGAAAGCTGGACCTGGCCGGAATATGTAGGAAAAGCTATTAAGGTTGAAATTTATTCAAAGTATCCCGGTGTGCGTCTTTACCTCAACAACAAACTTATTGGCGAGAAGCCAACAACTGAAGACCAGGAATATAAAGCCGAATTTACCGTACCCTATGCACCAGGCCAGCTTAAAGCCATCGGTGTGGATAATGGTAAGGAAATTGAAACTACCGTTTTACAAACCGCCGGCGATGCTGCAAAAATCAAAGTAACAGTTGATAGGAAAGAGATAACAGCCGATGGGCAGGACCTGTCTTATGTTACTGTAGAGGTAATCGACAAGGACGGTACACTTCAACCAAATGCCGCAAACCGCCTAAACTTTAAAATTGAAGGGCCAGGAACAATTGCCGGAGTTGCCAATGGTGATTTGAAAGATACCGACCCATATGTTGGCAACGCTCACAAGGCCTGGAAAGGGCGTGCTTTAGTTGTAATTAGAAGCTCGCATGATGCCGGTGATATTAAATTAACTGTTAGTTCAGATGGTTTATCCGCGGCTGTTTTGAATGTTAAAGCCATAAAATAAAACCTGGACAACTACCTGTACTATACTTACTTGAATTATCAGTCACAACTGAATTTAAAGATAGGCTTAGAGGTGTTAAATTACGCCTGCTGTTTTTTGAACTCGCTTGGAGTGCAATTATATTTGGCTTTAAATACCGTTGAGAAGTAATTAGGGCTGGAAAAACCCACCATATAGGTGATTTCGGATATGGAATAGCCCTCGTTTATTAGTAAGTATTTTGCTTTTTTAAGGCGACGGTTTAAAATATAGTCGGTAATGCTGCAGCCCAGTAGTGCTTTTACCTTACGGTAAAGCTGCACGCGAGATATGCCCAGCGTTTTGCAGATATCATCCACATTAAGGTTCTCGTTGCCGAGGTTTTGCTCTACAATGCCCGAAAAATCATTTAGGAATCTTTTGTCTAGCGTTTTAGAAACCGGCATGGTGCCATGGCTTACATCGCTTGTAAAATGTTCCTTTAAGATAACCCTGTTGCGGATCAGGTTTTTAATTGTGGCCAGCAGATGGTCGTAGTTGAAAGGTTTCGTCATATACGCATCAGCCATGCTTTTAATGCCGTCTATTTGTTGCTCCACACTTACCTGCGCAGTAAGCAGTATAATTGGGATGTGCGAAGTACGCATATCGGTTTTTAGCATTTCGGCTATGGCTTTGCCTGATATCCCGGGCATCACTACGTCTGAGATAATCAGGTCGGGTACATTTTGAAATGCCTCGTTGAGTCCTAAAGTGCCATTATCAGCCATAAATATCTCATACTCGCTGCCGAGTTTTTCGCCCAGGTAGTGCAGAAGGTCAATATTATCTTCTATAATCAACACCGAATGTTCTTTGGGCGAACTAAGCGCTTCGTTGTTGGTTATAACAGGCAACTCGTCAAAATCGGCGGTGTACACCTTGGCGCGTTCCTCAACGGAAATTGCATTAGGCTTGCTTTTCTGCACGGCAACATCGCTATGTTTATTATCTGCAGGAAGGGTTATAGTGAACGTAGTGCCTCGCCATTTTTTGCTGCTAACGGTTATAGTGCCAAAATGCAGGGCAATAATTTGTTTAACCAACGCCAGCCCCAGGCCAGATCCTTTTGCCATGCCATTATCCGCCTGGTAAAACTGCTCAAATACATGCTCTGCCTCATTAGCTTCCATGCCTATACCATTATCCTGCACAGCGATCTCCATAGTATCATCGTTACGCGATAAGATGAGCTGGATACGGCCGTTTTCATTGGTGAATTTAAGCGCGTTTGATATAAGGTTGAAAAACACCTTATCCAGCAGGTTAACGTCGTACCAGGCCATCATAACCGGCTCTTTGGTAAGCAGGCTTAGGCTAATGTTTCGCTTTTTGGCGTTATGCTGAAAGCTATCCAAAATATCTTTTGCAAAGGCCACCACGTTATTGCGCGATACGCTGATCTGCTGCTTATCGTACTCAATTTTGCGGTAATCAATCAGCTGGTTAACCAGGCGTAACAGCCTAAATACGTTTTTTTGAATGAGCGATAGGTTTTTGCCAGCTGGGGTATTCAGTTTCTCGTTCCGCATCATATCTTCTACTGGCGATAAAATGAGGGTTAGCGGCGTACGGAATTCATGCGATATATTGGTGAAGAAGTTCAGCTTGGCCTCGGTTGCAGCCTCTGCCCGTGCTGACATATCTATCAGTTGGTTTCGTTGCATTAGGATCTCGTTGTTTTTGGCCTCCAGGCTTTTATTGATCTTGCGGTTCTCGGTAAGCGAATAAAAGGCCAGCCCTCCAAAAACGATAGCAAGCACCAATGTTATTACAATGATATTAAGCACCAATTGCTGGTTGTTGTAGATCTCGCGCTGCTCGGCAAGCAAGGCCTGTTGCCGCTCGATGTCCTTTTGCTGACTGCTGATTTTACCCCATTGCAGTTTCATCAGCTGTACGTTGGTAGAATCTATCACCAGCGATTGTAGGATGGTTTCCCTGCTGAAGGGTTCTTTATTCAGGATCCTGAAGGCTGTCATGATAGCTTCCTTGCCGCCCGTAGGGTAAACCACGCTGGCATTAAGTATTCCTGTCGATACCATCTGCAGGCCTCCGCCGGTACCCGGCAGGGCATCAATGCCCAATACTTTTACGTTTTTACTGAGTTGAAGCCTGCTCAGCACCTCACGTGAGCCAAGAGCCATCACATCGTTATGCGCAAAAAGGGCATCAGCATCTTTAAGCTCAGGCTGTATTTGCATCAGTTGGCGCTCGGCATTTTCCTTTAGCCAATCGCCATAAACCTGTTTGGTGATGTGAATATCCTTGTAGCGGCTAACGGCATCGTAAAATCCGCGCTGGCGTTCAATAGCGGGAGAGGAGCCGGGCAGCCCCATTACTTCTATCACATTGCCTTTGCCTTTTAAAATGGTGCGCATGTATTCGCCGGCCAGTTTGCCCACCTGGTAATTATCGGCACCTACATAAGCAGTGTATTGTGCCGATGCTGTTTTACGGTCGATAACAATAACCGGGATGCCTTTATTATAGGCCTGCTCTACTATACCGGTAAGCGGCTGCGCTTCGTTGGGCGATATCACCAACAGGTCTATACCCTCGTTTAGCATAGTTGTTACCTGTTCCACCTGTTTTTTGCTGCTGCCATCGGCATCGGCATATATAAAGTTGGCGCCGGGGTGTAGGGAAAGCTCCATTTTCATTTCATCTAACATATTGCGCCGCCACAGGTCGGACCCAATACATTGCGAAAACCCAATTGTGTATTGCGAGGCCTTTTCGGTTTTTTTACAGCCGGGTAACGCCAAAACGCTTAATACCGATAATAATATTGCAATCCGCAATTTGCTTATAAAAGCCATAAGCCTTTTTTATCTTCAGATGAATGTGTGGTACAACAGGTTTGCGCACCTTTTGCGCAATTGGTTAATCAAAAGTATAAATAAATTATTTTACAATGCAAACAGCCGGTCTCTGCTGTGTGCAAATTTGCGTCAAACATGTATCAAAACTGTAGATAGCGTGTAACATAACCAAAGGTTAAACAAAAATATGTTATAACGTGTAATTTTATTATGCTGAATATCAGTACGTTAGTATTGTATTAATATTTAAACGTTTTTGAACTAAAACCGATAACGGCCGCCCGGCATATCGCCCTACTTTGCGATAGTTAAAACCAATAACACCTTTAGTAAATTTTATGAGAAAACATTCCGTCCTGGCCTGGTCCATGGTGGTAGCCCTTGGTGGCTTCCTGTTTGGGTTTGATACCGCAGTAATATCAGGCGCAGAAAAATCCATCCAACAATTCTGGCACCTATCCGTGGTAGAACACGGCTTAACTATTTCCATCGCGCTTATAGGTACTGTATTAGGCTCGTTATTCGGCGCACGGCCTTCAGATATTTTCGGCCGCAAAAATACCTTGTATTTTGTAGCTGCCGCCTACCTGCTATCATCAATAGGTACCGGGCTGGCCGATAACTGGTACGTGTTTTTAGTGTTCAGGTTTTTGGGCGGGCTTGGCGTAGGCATATCATCGGTAACTGCACCTATTTATATATCCGAAGTTTCGCCGGCCGACCGTCGTGGCCGCCTGGTAGGGCTATTCCAGTTTAACGTGGTGCTGGGGATATTGGTATCGTACCTGTCTAACTACCTCATTAGCCAGGGCGGCGAAAGCTCGTGGCGCTGGATGCTGGGCGTACAGGCTTTCCCTTCTTTACTGTTTTTAATACTCATTCGTTTTATCCCCGAAAGCCCGCGCTGGCTCATCCTTAAAAAAGGACAGGTAGCCAAAGCCCTGGAGATCCTTCGGGTGATAAACCCACTCAATTGCGATGAGGAATTGATTACCATCAAAAATTCAAACCTCGGTGGTACAGGTAAAACCGCCAGTCTGTTCTCGGGCCAGTATAAAACGCCGGTGATACTGGCTGTTTTGTTCGCTTTTTTTAATCAGGTATCGGGCATTAACGCTATTATCTATTACGCCCCGCGGATATTTGAAATGGCCGGTTTAGGCGCTCACTCCTCGCTTTTATCTACAGTTGGGCTTGGGCTTATCAACTTCATATTTACGTTGCTGGCTATTAATATTATTGATAAGGTAGGCCGGCGTGTGCTGATGCTTATCGGCTCGGTAGGGCTCATATGCTCCTTGTTTTTGGTGGCCTTTACCTTTTACTCGGGTTCATTTAGTGGGTTCGCCATCCCGCTATATATGATGGTGTTCATCGCGTTCTTCGCCTTTTCGCAGGGCGCGGTTATCTGGGTGTTCATCTCAGAGATTTTCCCTAACGAGGTGCGGGCAAAGGGGCAAACCCTGGGTAGCTCTACCCATTGGGTAATGGCGGCGCTGATTGCTTTTTGTTTCCCATATCTGGCCGAGAAACTGGGCGGTGCAACTACTTTTTTCTTTTTTGGCAGTATGATGGTACTGCAATTAATATTTGTTTGGCGCATGATGCCTGAGACGAAAGGTAAATCATTAGAGCAGATAGGATCCAACTTAGTAATGCATTAATTCAACAGCGAGTGAAAAATTTGAACACATCAGTAGTTTGTTTTGGTGAGGTGCTATGGGATGTTTTACCCACCGGCCGCATCCCCGGCGGTGCCCCTATGAATGTGGCTTACCACCTCCATAAGCTGGGTATCAACAGCCAGATAATCAGCAGCATTGGTGACGATGTGGCCGGCACCAACCTTGTAGCGTTCTTACAAACCGTTGGCTTGCCTGCAGACTACATACAGGTAAGTCAGCAATATGCTACCAGCGAGGTATTGGCCAGCATAAACGATCATAACGAAGTCTCGTATGAGATAGTTTACCCCGTTGCCTGGGATAAAATAGGCTGGCAGCCGCAATTGGCGGACATGGTGAGCAAGGCCGATGCCTTTGTATTCGGTAGTTTAAGCTCGCGGGATAGTGTCAGTCGCCAAACATTGCTGAGGTTGCTTGATGTTGCCAAATATCGCGTTTTTGATGTAAACCTACGTGCGCCACATTACACTGTAGATCTGGTAACCGATTTGCTCAAACGCGCCGAAATGGTGAAGCTGAACACCAGCGAATTGTTGCAAATAGCTCAATGGTACAATGCCGGTTGCCAAACCGAAGCTGATTGCATTGAAGTATTGTTCCGCGAATTTGAAGTACAAGAAATATTGATAACTAAAGGAGGCACCGGCGCCAGTTATTATACGCCGAGTTACCGGTACGATTATCCTGCCTACAAAATAAGCGTTGCAGATACCATCGGCAGTGGCGACGCCTTTCTTGCTGCTTTCCTGGCCATGAAACTGGCTGACGAGCCTACTGAAGTTGCGTTGGATTATGCCGTGGCAATGGGTGCTTTTATCACTTCGCAATCCGGTGCCTGCCCCGAATATGTTAAATACGACCTTAACCGCTTTATCAGACAAAGGAAGCTTTTTAACCAGAATTACGATTTAATTGCCGGCTGACACGGCGAACTTTATAAACCAATTGTAAAAACCAAAACCCTAAAAACCATGAAGAAACGATTTACTTTTTCGCCCTGACCAGGCTACTCTTACCAGAAATTATAAACCGGGCACAAGCCCCACTAAATGTTTAAGTATTAACTTTTTAAAGGAAATGAAATTGAAATATTTTCTACTCATCCTTTCTTTGTCCTTTGTTTTCCAGATAACAAGGGCACAGAATAAAACCATAACGGGTAAAGTAACCGATGCCAAAGGTGAGGTACTCCCCGGTGTGAGCATAAAGCTCAAAGGCAGCAACATTGCCTCCTCAGCCAATGTAAATGGCCAATACAGCGTCGCTGTAACAGGCGATAACCCGGTGCTGATATTTTCTTACCTCGGCTTCGTAACGCAAGAGATAGTTGTAGGCAACCGCAATGCAATTGATGTTGCCTTGCAAACAAACACCCGCGATTTAAATGAAGTAGTAGTTACGGGCTATCAAAGCGAACGTAAAAAAGATCTCACCGGCTCTGTAGCGGTGGTTGATGTAGACGAACTGAAGAAACAAACCGTAGCAAACCCGATGAAGGCTTTGCAGGGGCAAGTGCCGGGTGTTTACATTACGGGTAACGGCGCGCCAAGTTCGCCAACAACCATCCGGATCCGTGGTATTGGTACGCTGAACAACAATGATCCATTGTACATTATTGATGGAGTGCCTACTAAGGCTGCTTTGCACGAATTAAACTCAGAAGACATCGAATCGATGCAGATACTGAAGGACGCAGCGTCTGCTAGTGTGTATGGTTCGCGAGCGGCCAATGGCGTTATCATTATTACCACCAAGCATGGTAAATTGGGAGGTACACAGGTAAGCGCAAGCTCTTATGGTTCGGTATCAACGTATGTAAATAAATTGAAAATGCTGGATGCCGAGGGCTACGGAAAAGTGCTTTGGCAAGCCTATGTAAACAACGGTTTCGATCCGAACAGCAACGGGCTGCACTATAACTTCGATTGGAATGTAAACCCATCTACCAACCAGCCGGTGCTGAACAAGGTGTACGTATCCGAATACCTCAATAGCGCGCAAACCATTAAAGCGGCGAATACCAACTGGTTTAACGAGATATCGCAATTGGGTGTTATTCAAAACCACGAGCTGCAATTATCCAACGGCACAGAAAACGGGCGTTACCTGTTATCGTTAGGCTATTATGATAATAAAGGCATCGTTAAAACGACCGGTTTCAACAGGATATCGGCAAGGCTGAATTCTGATTATAAATTGCTTAAGGGTGCTGTAACCATTGGGCAAAACTTAAGCATCACCAAAACCCACGAAGTTTCGGCAGATATTATTAACTCTGCGTTGCAGGCCTTGCCCATTATTCCTGTGCATACGGTTGACGGTAAAGGCTGGGGCGGTCCGGTGGAAGGTATGAACGACCGCCAAAATCCTGTGCGTGTATTGGAAGATAATCAGCAAAACGGTTACGATTACCTGCGTCTGTTTGGTAACTTTTTTGCCGAAGCTAAATTATATAAAGGCTTAACCTTCCGCTCGAACTTCGGTATCGACTACGGCGATTACACTGCCCGTAACTGGCAAAAAAAATACGTAAGCGGCTACCTGGAAAACGATGTAAACAAGGTAATCAACACCCAAACCCATAACGTAAAAACTACCTGGACAAATTCTCTTAACTACAAGCTGGAAACCGGCAAGCACCGCCTGGATGTATTTGCAGGTACGGAGTATTACGTAGATAAAACGACCTCCTTCATGGCATCCCGCGAGGGCTTCGTGCTGGAAGACCCGAACTACCTTTATTTGGATGCCGGTACCGGTATAAAAGATAACAGCGGATATGGAGCCAAAAACGTATTGCTCTCCTATATCGGCAAGGCAAACTATTCTTTCCTGGACAGGTACCTGGTATCGGCAACCGTAAGGCGCGATGGTTCCTCACGATTTGGTGCTAACAATAAGTTTGGTACTTTCCCTGCGTTTTCTGCCGGTTGGAGGCTTAGCGAAGAACCTTTCTTCAAAAAAGCCACCTCTTTGTTCGACGATCTGAAGCTCCGTGCAAGCTGGGGTAAAACGGGCAACCAGGAAATCAATAACAACGCCATCTACAATATTTACCTATCCAGCTATAATATTACCGCTTACGATATTAATGGCAACAAAAGCGGTGTGCTGCCATCAGGCTATTATCTTGCGCAAAATGCAAACCCTAACCTGAAATGGGAAGCTACGCAGATGACAGACGTTGGCCTGGATTTTTCGATGTTCAACCAAAAACTATACGGTAGCGCTAGTTATTACATCAAAAACACCTCAGATATCCTGTTGCTGCCACCATACATTGCTGTGCTGGGCGAGGGTGGCAATACCTACGTAAACGGCGCGTCTATGCAGAACAAAGGCTTCGAACTTTCCCTGGGCCACAGAAGCACTATCGGTAATGACCTGAGGATCGACCTGGTGGGCAATATCGATATCGTGCGCAATAAAGTGACCAAACTACCATCGTCGGTGGTAAACGCTTACGGAGGCGATGGTAAAACCCAGAATATACTGGGCCGTACCTATGGCTCGTTCTTTGGCTACATTGCCGATGGTTTATTCCAAAACCAGACAGAAGTTAACAACCATGCCACGCAAAACGGTGCTGCTCCCGGCCGTATCCGTTACCTCGACCGCAATAACGACGGCGTGATCAACGATGACGACCGCACATGGATAGGCAACCCGCTGCCTAAGTTCACTTATGGGTTCAACGCCAACCTGGCTTATAAAAACGTTGATGTGTCGTTCCTGCTGCAGGGCGTAGGTTCTGTTGATGTGCGTAACGATGCTAAATACTACACCGATTTTTGGAGCGCGGTGGAATCATCGTCTAACAAAGGCGCACGGCTGCTAAATGCCTGGTCGCCAACAAACACCAGTTCAACCATCCCGGCCATCGCGCTTACGGATAATAATTTCGAAGCTCGGTTTTCTACCTACTTCGTAGAGAACGGTTCGTACCTTAAATTAAGGAACGCGCAGATCGGTTACACGTTTGGCAAAAGTATCTTATCCAAAATCAAGCTGAAATCGCTTCGGTTTTACGTAGGTGGCGATAACCTGGCCATCCTCTGGAAATCAAAATCGTTCACCGGGCTCGATCCCGAAAGCCCCGGCTTTGGGTACCCAAATCCAACGGTTGTAACCGCCGGCATCAATATCAAACTTTAAAATATACCGATCATGAAAAAGTATATATACACAACATTATTAGCGGCGCTTATTATAACAGGCTCGTGCAAAAAGGCATTGGATGTTGGCCCCAAGGGCTCGCTTAACGAAGAGCAGGTGGCCACACCAGATCAGGCCGACGGCTTCGTAATTGCGGCCTATTCGCAACTGGGGAACGACGAAATAAACCGCGCATTCAGCATGTATCAATACGGCAACATCCGTGCAGACGATGCTTACAAAGGCGGCGGCGGCATAAACGATGGCGACGTTTTTCATTCGATGGAAACCTTCGTAAACTCGCGCCCGGATCAATGGAACTACGACGGGATATGGTTTAACATCTATGTCGGCATCCGCAGGGCCAACGAGGGTCTAAGGGTGATGAATAAATTTACCGAAGCGGAGTTCCCGTTGCTGAATACCCGTAAAGCCGAATTAAGGTTTTTAAGAGGCTATTGGTACCTCATGCTTGAGAATTTGTTTAAAAACATCCCATACATTGACGAGAACATACCATCAGATGATTATAAAACCATAAAGAACAATGAGTTTACCCGCGACCAGATACTGGAAAAAATTGCTGCAGACTTTAAATTCGCGGCTGATAACCTGCCTGCTACCCAGCAGCAGATAGGCCGGGCTAATAAATATGCAGCTTACGCTTTCCTGGCGAAAACGAGGTTGTTTCAGGCCTATAAACAGGATGAGCATCACGCCGTAACATCTATTGATGCAACTCACCTGCAGGAAGTTGTAGATGCAGCCAACATGGTACTGACATCAAGCTATAAATTGCAGCCCGATTTTGCGAATAATTTTTTACCCGGCAGTACCGAGAACGGGCAGGAATCTATTATGGCGGTGCAGTTCTCTACCGATGACGGCGCCGGCCGTGGTCGTGTAAACTATGGCGATATGCTCACCGTTCCGCAAGGTATTGGTTGCTGCGATTTCCAAAAGCCATCGCAAACATTGATGAATGCCTTCCGCACTACTACCGATGGCGTACCCTTGCTTGATAATTTTAACCAGCAAAACGTAGATTTTGGCGTGAATACTGTCGACCCAAGGGTAGATCATACCATCTCACGCCCCGGTGCGCCATGGAAATACGAGCCAACCCGCCTGGTTACTGCCGGCTGGAGCCGTAACGTACCCATCTACGGTACTTATAACTCTATGAAGGAAAACGTATCGCCCGACTGTGATTGCTTCATCAACATAGCGCCGTTTTACGGCAACACCAAAACCCGCGTAATGATAAGGCTGGCCGATGTAATGTTGTTTAAAGCCGAAGCCCTGATAGAACTCGGCAGGCAAGGAGAGGCATTACCTATCATCAATGAAATACGCACGCGTGCAGGCAACAGTACCGCCAGGCTTAAAATGGAGAACGGTGCATTTACCTCCAAATACAATGTAAAACCCTATAACCCGGGCGTAAACATCGTGTGGGATCAGGCTACCGCGCGCAAAGCTTTACGTTTTGAGCGCCGTTTAGAAATGGCGCTGGAAGGCGAGCGTTTCTTCGACCTGATTAGATGGGGAGTGGCAGACCAGGTTATTAATGCCTATTTCGATACCGAGAAGCCTAGCCGCAGCATTTTCCAGGGCGCACATTTTACCAAGGGCCGCGATGAGTACCTGCCTATACCGCAGAATCAGATTTTTTTCAGCGAGGGGCTGTACGTTCAAAACCCGGGTTATTAATTTCTATTAATCAGCAATATAATGACAAGATATTTCAATTCATTCAAAGCATTCTTATTCATCCTGGGGCTGGCATTGTGTACCACCGGGTGTAACAAGGAAAAAAAGTCGGCATTTAATGTCGACGCCGATGTGCAGCTTAAATCGTTCGCGATAAATAACGTACCGGGCGTGATTAACAGCAGTACCGGGCAAATAACGGTCACACTGCCTTTTGGTACCGATGTTACCGCGCTTACCCCGGCTATACAAATGCCCGATGGGGCAACCATTGCACCGGCGGCGGGCAAGGCATTGAATTTTACGGGCAACGTTACCTACCACATAACCAGTGGCAACCTCTACCGAGATTACACCGTGGTGGTAAAAATAACGCCGCCCATAAGCGGTTTCAGCATCAATGGCGTAAACGGGACTATAGATCAAGAGGGCAAGAACATTTCGGTGATACTGCCCGATGGCACCAACCTAAGCAGCCTGACACCCACACTCTCCCTGCCCGCAGGCATTACGGCATCTCCGGCATCGGGCGTGGCGCAGGATTTTACCAAACCTGTGGCCTATACCTTAACTATTGGCGGAGTTAGCGCGGTTTACAACGTAAATGTCATCAGTAATTCTATCAGCGAATACGCGTTCCTTGGGCTTGCAGGCTCCAGGGCAGGTATCACTAATCCTGATGAAAAAGCGGCGGCCGACTGGTTCTTTACAAACTACCCAACTGCCGATTATATTTCTTTCCAAAGCATTGAAGGCGGCCGCAGCCTGGCCAACTATAAAGTTATCTGGTGGCATTTTGATTCGGCGCAGGATTTGCCTTCCGCCGCGCTTACGCCAGCAGTTATTACCGCCTTAAAGGCTTACCGTGCCAACGGCGGCGGCTTAATGCTTACCACATTTGCTGCCCGCTATGTAGAGGCGTTGGGCGTTGTGCCTGCAGGCAAAGGCCCTAATAACGTATTCGGCGACTTTTTACCTGCCGGATTCATCGAAGGGACGAACAATTGGGGTATCTCATTCAGGACCCGCGAAAGCCACCCGATATTCAACGGCGTAGACACTTACGAGCCAGGCAAGATGTGGCTGCTACAGAGTGGAACGTTCCGCCTTAACCATACTGCCTGGTGGTATGTAAACGAATGGGGCGGTTATGGCAACGGCGCAGGCTGGCGCGAACAAACCGGCGGCATCAACCTCGCATCAGAAAACTGGGACGATAATTTAGATGGCCGCGTAGGCATCGCCGAATGGCAAAACGCTGCCGGTAAGCCTAACGTAGTGATTATAGCGTTTGGTGCCTACGATTGGTATTCTGAGCCACAGGGCGGCGCAAGCACCAATAACCTGTATCTCACCAATATTAAAAAGATCACCAAAAACGCTATCGATTATTTGCACCAATAAGTGTCAACAGAATTTAAACGATAAACAAAATCAACATGGTTTTTAAAAAATATATTGCGGCGGGTACTGTACTGATAGCCTTGGCGGCTTTCGGTTGCAAAAAAGACACGGTAAGCAATACCGCATTTACCCCGGTTGCCGATGCCAGGTTCAATATTTACCCCAAGCCTACTAATAATACCGCCACAGGCAGCACCGCGGGTTGGGTGGGCGATGTGATGCCTTACTACGTAAACGGGCAATTCGAGATATTTTATCTGCACGATGCGCCCGACCAGGTGAAGCAGAGCAGTGCCGGCCAACACGCCATCCATAAATTCACATCAAAAGATTTGCTCAATTTCTCTGACGGTGGCGAGGCGATACCTTACGGTAACGTAAACACTCAAGACCATTTTATTGGTACGGGTTCTATGGTTAAAGCGGGCGATACGTATTATTACTATTATACCGGTTTTAACAGTAGCCCCAACTGGCTTACCAATAACAATCCGGGCTTTATAGGCGCTAACACCCGAGAGGCTATTATGTACGCCACCAGCAAGGACCTGAAAACATGGACCAAAAACAGCAGTTATGTGCTGAAAGCATCAGACGGATACTCCGGTACTGATTTTAGGGACCCCTATGTATTTTACAACGACGAGTTTTCGGAATACTGGATGTTGGTGAGTACCCAGCAGGCCGGTAAGGGCATCATATTGGTGTATAAATCTTCGGACCCGGCTGCCAATAACTGGACCATTCGCGGCCCGCTGAACGTGCAGGGTGATTACCTGATGCTGGAATGTTCTGATATACTGAAAGTAGATGGCAAATATTATATGCTTTTTGCCGAAGACTGGAGCAGCTCGCCGGGCACTCATTACCGGGTAGCGGCATCAACCGCCGGCCCTTGGTTGAAACCAGCGGATGGCCAGGATATGTTTGACGGCCACCAGTTTTATGCCGGTCGTGGTGCAACAGATGGGACAAACTGGTACACCTTAGGCTGGGCGCATCGCCGCAGCCCGGAGAACGACAACGGCACACGAACCTGGGGCGGTAACTTAATTTCGCATCAGTTTTTTAAGCTGGGCAGCGACAAGCTGGGCGTAAAAAGTCCGGCGGCAGTAAATGCTTATTTTACCAAAGAAGCCGAGCCGGTAACCAGCGGTAACGCAGGTACTGTTAACCATGCTGCGGCCGCCTATACCTTAAACGGCAATGCAGCTGTGGCACTATACAAATTTGCAGGACTGGATAGTACTGCGAAAATTACCGGCAGCTTTACCATCAGCAATTTAACGGGCACAGCATCTGTAGGCTTTAATACGCAAACCAATAATGCCAGCACCTATGTTATAAAAATGGAGCCAGCCAATCATCGCATAGCAGCTTATAACAACGGCACCGAGGTTACGCGCGTTCCGTTCAATTTCGAAACTGGTAAAACCTACACGTTTAGCATAGTGCTTGATAATTCGGTAGCCGTGTTGTACCTGAACGACCAGGTAGCGTTAACCAATCGTGTTTACAGCTTGCCCGGAAAACCCTGGAGCCTGTCGGCAGATATGCTGGAACTCGACGTAAATAACCTTAAAGTACTTAAACATTAATATCCAATGATGAACATGAGGGCGGGTATTTTGAGCCGGATTTTTTTGCTGCTGCTGTGCGCGATTACGGTGCAGGCCGTTGCGCAAACCGTAGGGGACAAGAAACGCGCAGAGAAATACCGCCCCCTGTATCATTTTAGCCCCGAAAAGGGTTGGATTGGCGACCCCGATGGGCTGGTTTTAAATGATGGTACCTATCACCTTTTTTGGTGGGGGCATGCTACATCGAAAGACCTGGTGCACTGGCAGGAACAACCCAAACCCATGAAAGGCGACGATGGCAGGTTTTCGTACTTCAGCGGATCGGTAGCGGTAGATAAAAATAACACCTCCGGCTTTGGCAAAAATAGTATGATAGCGGTTTTTACCAGGCACCTGCGGGGCGATTCCCTACCCGAAACACAGGCGATATCCATAAGTAATGATAACGGCACTACCTTCAATTACTATGGCAAAAACCCGGTGCTGGATATCAAGAGGATCTTCTTTCGCGATCCGCAGGTGTTTTGGTATAAACCGGGAAAGATTTGGAAGATGATAGTAACCTTGCCCAATATCCAGCAAATCCATATCTATGAATCGACCGACCTAAAGAACTGGAAATTCTGTAGCAGCTTTAGCGGCCTGGGCGCAAAAAACTCGTTTTGGGAATGCCCCGACTTGTATGAGCTGCCGGTAACCGGAACCGGCATTAAGAAATGGGTATTGATGATTGGCCGCGGCCCAAACAAGGTTCAATATTTTGTCGGCGATTTTGATGGTAACGCCTTCGTGCCAGACGAGGCAACAGCTAACTACCTTAAAACGGGTGTAGGGATAGCGGGCGAGCTTTATGATGATTTTGAAAACGGCATCCCCACAAGATGGGCGCAGGGAAATGCGGGCTTTGCAGTCTCTTTTGGGGACGGTAGCGTCTCCGATTACCTGGGGGCTCATTATTTGGGAACCTCGTCGAAAGGTTCTTTCGTTGGTAAAATCGCCTCTAAACCATTCACCATCCGCCGCCCAGCCATCAACTTTTTAATTGCCGGGGGTAAGGATAATACAAGCATCAATCTTGTCATTGATGGAAAAGTAAAGCGCTCGACCACGGGAGATAATACTAAAGTATTTAAATGGAACGGCTGGGATGTGGATGACCTTATCGGCAAAAAGGCACATTTGGAAATTGTAGATAATAATGCCGATACAAGCAATGCATTCATCGCCATCGACCATATCATGTTCTCAAACCAATTAATGGATCAACATTTAGAGCATGCCTTATGGCTGGACTATGGCCCCGACCACTACGCCACACGCACATGGCGCAATTATGATACCAGCCGGAATCAGCGCGATTCGGTATTTGCCATAGGTTGGATGGGGAACTGGGAATATGCCAATAAAGTGCCTACAGCATGGGGCAAAGGTTTCGAATCGTTGCCAAGGTTGCTGGCTTTAAAACAAACCAAAGCAGGTTACCGCATTATTCAACAACCGATACCGCACTTGAAGGCGTTACGGGGCAAAACTGTAACGGTAAGAAATTTAAAAGTAAAGGGAACACAAAGCCTAAGCGTTTTTAAACCATCCAAAAACACTTACGAAATTCTGGCCAATTTTAAACCCACAGGTAAAACGGTGTTTGGGTTTAACTTTTTGGCAGGAGAAGGGCGCAAGCTGGTTTTATCGTACCACCCGCTTACGTCATCGCTTGTTTTAGATCGTACAAACTGTACGGATTTTATTAGCGATACAACTTTCAATCACTTATTTGCCAAAAGGATAATGGCACCGGTCGGCTTGCAAAGCGGCAAGCTGCAGTTGCACATTTTTATAGATCAGTCTTCGATAGAAGTATTTACCAACGATGGCGAAGTTGTTTTAAGCGCCGTCACTTTTCCTTCAGAAAAGCAACTGGGTATAGAGTTGTTTTCGGGCGGGCCCGAAACACAATTCAACCTGGAGGCCTGGGAGCTAAAATCGATATGGAATTAATTACCGCTAAATCAGTCCTTATGAAAAAAATAAAAATACTACTTATCAGCGGCATGGCCGCGTTGACAGCCCTGTTTAACACAAGCCACGCAATAGCACAAACATCCGGGGATGAACAGTATCGCCCGCAGTTCCACTTTTCGCCGAGGGCAAACTGGATGAACGATCCCAACGGCATGGTGTACCTTAACGGTACCTATCATTTGTTTTTTCAGCATAACCCCGGCGCAACCGTTTGGGGGCCTATGCACTGGGGCCACGCCACCAGCACCGACTTGATGCATTGGACAGAGCAGCCCATTGCCCTTTACCCTGACAGCCTGGGCACCATCTTTTCGGGCAGTGCAGTAGTTGATAAGAATAATACAGCGGGTTTTGGTAAAAATGCCCTCATCGCCATTTTTACGCATCACAATAAAAAGATAGAGGATGCGAAGACAGGCTTACACCAGTATCAAAGCATTGCCTACAGTACCGATGAAGGCAAAACATGGACGAAATATAAAGGCAATCCCGTGCTGCCAAACCCCGGTATATGGGATTTTCGCGATCCTAAAGTGCAATGGTACGAGGCCGGTAAAAAGTGGCTGATGACTTTGGCGACTAAGGACCGCATTACCTTTTACTCGTCACACAACTTAAAAAACTGGACTAAAGAAAGCGAGTTCGGCGAAAAGCTTGGCGCGCATGGCGGCGTATGGGAATGCCCGGATTTGATAAGCCTGGATTATAACGGTGTGAAGAAATGGGTATTATTGATAAGCATTAACCCTGGGGGCCCGGCAGGCGGCTCGGCAACGCAGTATTTCGTGGGAAACTTCGACGGTAAAACTTTTACGCCAGATAATACCAATACGCGCTGGATAGACTACGGCGCAGATAACTATGCGGGCGTAACGTTCTCCAACACCGGCAACCGCAAAATATTCATCGGGTGGATGACCAATTGGGATTATGCAAACACAGTGCCTACCAAGGCCTGGCGCAGCGCCATGACCATACCTCGTGAGTTGAAATTGAAAGACGTTAACGGTACACTATTCCTGGCCGCAGAACCTGTGGCCGAGCTGGGTAAAATTACCGGTAAGGCTAAATCCCTTGAGAGTATAACGGTTAATGGCGATTACGATTTGTCATCAAAAATCAAAGATTTTCACGGGAAATACCTGATCAATATCCGGTTGGAAAAACGCGAAAGTTTTGCCCTGCACCTAAGTAATGCAAAAGGCGACGAGGTAATTATCGGTTATGATAAAGCAAGCAACACTTATTACGCCGACCGCACAAAATCGGGCGATGTAGGTTTCGCCGGCAATTTTTCGCGCAAAACCATCGCCCCGTGTGTGGCCAGGGGCAAGGGGATATCTATAAAATTACTGGTTGATGTGGCTTCGGCAGAAGTTTTTGCCGATGATGGGTTATCGGTATTGACCAATATCTTCTTCTCGCAGGAGCCATTAAACCAACTGCACATTACATCTACAGGGCCTTTACAGCTTAAAAAGATAACGTACTCAGGAGTGAAGCCCTCTTTAAGGTAAAACCAATTTAAAGAATATAGTAGTGACAAATCCCTAATCGGATATGATGGCGATCAAAAAAGAAATTATTCCTCCGCTTTAGTTGATTAGAGGCGCCCCTGTGAGATGGGGCGCCTTACCTATAATTATACATAAAATAATTGTCATAGGAGCAAGCGAGTATTGAAAGATCAGAAGTCGTTTTGATACTACCAAAACATAACAATGTAAGCCATAGCAGGTAAATAACAGGATGTCGGATAAGCGGTAAGCTAATTTTTTTTGAAGTTATTGAGTGTCATCCTCCAGTTCAGATAAAGATTGTCATTGGCTGCTTTGCGGATGATGTTTTGGTAGCCGCTATCAAAAAAGCCGGCCAGCGCAAATATATCTATACCGTTTTTTGGTTCGAACAGGGTGCCGGGTGCGTAGCCTTTCTCGTTGTTTTGCGCGCGCTTCAAATCGAATGGTACGGTGCTTTTTACAAATTCGGGGTGCGTTTTTTCGCCCGTCATAAAAGGCACCATGTAGTCTACACATTTTTTAATGGAGGAGCCATTTGTGGTTTGCCAGGTAAAGTAGTTTTTGCCGGTGGCCCTGTAAATGGCAATGCAGGCCGATAGCAGGGGTTCGATATCGTAGGTTTGGTAGTGGAAGGCATCGCGCTCAATCAAATCGTGCGTGGTTCCATCGGGGTTCAGGTTAACGTTTAACTGCTTTTCCAGTTCCCCGGTAATGATGCTGTTATAGCGGTCATCGTGCAGGGTGTAGGCAATAAGCGTTATCATTTTTATGCGGTGCGAATTCCAATTGTTGATGGCCGTACCGCCTCCTGCTTTGGCGGAGGCGCTGTTTACCTCTGCATTCGCAATTTGTCGCATCCAGCCGTCGATTACTGCCTTGTCGTTGGATGCAACGTCGCTCCGCACCAGATCGTAAGCCGTAACCATATCTTCCAGTTTGGTATCGTTGATGGGGTCGCCACTGCTTCTATTCAGCTTTGCCCAGGCTATAAGGAAGCCGGTTGCTTTATTCAGGTATTCTTTTTTGCCGGAAAGTTTATATGTGAGCGCAAGCGCATATGTTTTATAAGTATCCTCCACAGCTTTTAAGCTGGCCGTTTTCCTTGGGTCGCCGGCTAAAAGGCCCTGCGATAGTATTTCGGCTATTGGGTTGGGTGTTGAGGTTAAAGCCTCATCGGCCGCTTTCTGATATGGAGAAAAAACTCTTTGGTAGGCTGTATCTGTTTTGATGACCTTGCGCATTAGCGCAACCTCTTTTTTATTCAGGCTTACAATTTGTGCAGTTGCGGTAAAAGCCATGGCAATTAAAGCAAGGCAGCAGGCCAATTTCTTCATATGCTATTGATAGTTAAAGGCTCTCTTAACACCCAGTTCCAGCCCGCGCAGTTCGGCTAGCCCTTTCAGGCGGCCAATGGCAGAGTAGCCTGGGTTTGTTTTTTTATGCAGGTCATCCAGCATTTTATGCCCATGGTCGGGGCGGAAAGGCATTGCAATATCCTTTCGCCCAGCGGTAATTCGTATTTGTTGTTCTTCTAACAATGCGTTCATTACCGCATACATATCTACATCACCGGTGAGGTGGTCCGCTTCATAAAAATTACCATGCTCATCGCGTTTTGTGCTTCGCAGGTGTATAAAATGGATGCGATGGCCGAGCCTTTGTACCATACCGGGCAGATCATTACTTGCAATAACCCCGAAAGAGCCGGTGCAAAAGGTAAGCCCGTTATTTGGGCTATCAACGGCATCGTAAATATCAAGGATGTCCTGCTCGTTGCTTACTACCCGGGGCAATCCTAAAATAGGGTAGGGCGGGTCGTCGGGATGGATACACATCCGTACGCCGGCCTGCTCCGCAGCAGGGATAACTTCCTGCAGGAAATGCGACAGGTTTGCTTTTAAGGTTGTTGCATCGATATCGCCATACGAGGCCAGCATTTGCAAAAACCTATCGGTGGTGTAACCCTCTTCAGAGCCTGGTAAACCGGCAATGATGTTTTTAACCAGTTGGTTTTGTTCTTCGATACTCAAATTGTCGTAGTAAGCTTTTGCCTTGGTTTTAATTGTGTTAGGGTAGTCCTTTTCGGCACCCGGCCTTTTCAAAATATAAAGGTCGAAAGCAGCAAAAGCGGCGGTATCAAAACGCAGCGCGGTAGAGCCATCAGGCAGAGGGTAATCCAAATCGGTACGGGTCCAGTCTAGCACGGGCATAAAGTTGTAGCAAACAATGTTGATGCCGCATTGCCCTATGTTTAATAGGCTTTGCCCGTAATTCTCAATATACTGCCTGTAATTACCGCTGCGTTTTTTTATGTCCTCGTGCACGGGTACACTTTCAATTACCGACCAGCTTAACCCTGCATCTTCCACGATTTGTTTTCTTTTCAGAATCTCTTCCACCGGCCAAACTTCGCCGTTGGGGATGTGGTGCAAGGCTGTCACTATGCCGGTTGCCCCGGCTTGGCGGGCATCTGCCAGGCTTACCGGGTCGTTTGGGCCGTACCAGCGCCATGTTTGTTCTAAGCTCATGTTGTTGCGTTTTGTGCGCCTAATTTACAAAGTATTTTTTTCGGTATCGGTGCCTAAAAAATCCCGGCGCGCCGGGCTAAAGGCATCAACCAGCATCCCTTCCTCCAGGCATACGCAGCCATGTATGGTAAACGGTGGCACGTAGTAACCATCTCCCTTGCGTATAATGCGAATGGTCTCGCCCAGCGTCATTTCAAAAACGCCGCTTTCAACGTAGGCAACCTGCGCATGGGCGTGGCTATGCAATGCGCCAACTCCGCCTTTGGCAAATTTTACTTTTACCATCATTAGCTTATCATCAAAGCCCATCACCTGCCGCTGTACGCCTTCGCCTACCGTTTCCCAATCGGCTGCTGCTTCAAGCTGAAATATATTGCTCTGTATCATGCGTTTATTGCTTTAAGTTGCCGGCAGCATTTATAACCGGTTTCTTGTCTGCCAGGCGTTTCTGACGCAGCAGGGCTTCAAGGTAGTAGTAATCGGCATAAATTATAGGTACATCAATTTCGCTGTTTGCGGGTTTGTGCCCTGTGCTGTGCAGCAACAGAAAACCCCGTGCGCTATCCGGTTGGGGTTGGTACTTGCTGCTGAGGCTCCTCAATATTTTATCGGCGGCCTTTTTATAAATCTTTCCGTTTTTACTATACGTGCTCAACTCGTACAATGCCGACGCGGCGATGGCCGCTGCCGACACGTCGCGGGGTTGATTGCCCAGTTTCGCTGCGTCGTAGTCCCAATAGGGCACCAAATCGGCAGGCATTTGCGGGTTGCTGAAAATGTAGTTGGCAATTTTTTCGGCCTGTTGTAGGTATATTTTGTTGCCGGTTTCGCGGTAGCACATGGTGTAGCCATAAAGCCCCCAAGCCTGCCCGCGCGCCCAGGCAGAGCTATCTGCAAAACCCTGGTGGGTTTGCTTGTGTACCACCTCGCCTGTCTCCGGGTTGTAATCTATCACATGGAATGAGCTGTTATCCGCCCGGAAATGGTTCTTTAATGTAGTATTGGCATGTAATACCGCTATTTTATAAAAACTGGAATCGCCGCTTAGCTTGGTAGCCTCGAACAGCAACTCCAGGTTCATCATATTATCTATGATTACCGGGAATTTCCACTCCTTTCGGTTATCCCAGGATTTGATGCAGCCCACTTTAGGATTAAAGCGGGTGGTCAAAGTTTTAGCTGCGGTAATAATGTCCTCTTTATATTTCTGCTCGTGTGTCAAGCGATAGGCGTTGCCCACGCTGTTGTAAAGCTTAAAGCCCATATCGTGGGTGCCGCCGTCGGTTTTTTCGTTTTCCATTACGGAAGTAAAGGGCTCCGATTGCACCTTCCAGAAATTATCGCCGGTGTACTCGTACAAAAACCAAAGATTGCCCGCAAAAAAGCCGCTGCACCAATCTTTCGGCGATACCAGTACCAGTTCGCCGTTAGCTCCCAGCGTACGGGGCGATAGCAGATTGGGTTTGGTAGTTGCTGTTTTGGCATTAGCAGTTTCGGCAAGCAATAACCTGGTTTGGTGCTGCGCGAAAGAGAATGCCTTGGCCGTTTTATTTTGTGCCGATAAGCTCAGTGCGAAGCCGCTTAACAAGGCAAGCAGTACGAATCGTTTAGTGTTCATAGGTGTTTTTTTAGTTTTAGTTGGCCATTCTTATTTTTATCACCAATTTCTTCACGGTATCATAACCCTGCACTTTAATGTTGGGGCGGTGTACATCTGTCGGGAAGAATAAGAAGAAGGTGCCCGGTTCTGCAGTGTAGTAAGTCCCTTCTGCCGTGTAGTTAGCGGCATCCCGGCTCTCATCATAGGGCTTGGTAACCATCGCCTTATCAATGGGCGATACGCCGATTTGCTCTTTGCCTTTTATCACGTATTGCAGGTCGATATAATTTTTGTGCGATTCCCAGCCCGCCTTATCCAAATCTTTCGAAGGTGCCTCGGTAACGATGGCAAAAACGTTATCACCATCTATCGGGTGATTACCTATGCTTAGGGTATCCAGGTTTTGTTCTTTTATAAAAGCAAAAACCTTATTCCAGGCGGCCTGGTTTTTATGGTATTGGCTGTAGAATGCTGCCGCATCTGTTGATGAGTGTACATTTAGTTTTAGCCCATTTTTCCAGCTATTGCTATCCATCCATTTTTGCGCGGCTTTCAGGCTGTTGGCATCATCGGTTTTGTTTTGTGCTATTGCGTTATTTCCCATCATAAAAAGGCTAATGGCTGCTATAAGCAGCCCGGATATTGATTTAGTATTCATGGTTCTTAATTGGTTTATAGGGCCTGCGACGCTTTCTTAAGGGGCATATAGCAAGCCGACAGCGTTCAATATTACAATGAAATAATTTTAAATGAGCCGCTTAAAGCCATTATATCTACGCAAACGTTATAGTTAGGGGCGTTTTTACGGGCAATTATCTTCGATAACGTTTGCGTAGAAATAAGCCGCCGATTGCTTTTGATTGCTGCTTCATAATTGTACACTTGCCCAACAATTATAATATTAAACTAAACCCTTTCTTGTTTTGAAAGTAATACATAGCGTTCACCCTGGCGACTTTAAAAGTTACCAGACAGAACAGATACGTGCCCGTTTTTTGATGGATGGTCTGGTGAAGCCGGATGCTTTGGAATGCGTTTATACCCATTACGACCGTATGGTGATAGGCTTAGCACACCCGGTTACCCAAACCCTTGTACTCGAAAATTACCCTAACCTCAAGGCTGATTGTTTTTTAGAGCGCCGCGAAATAGGCATTATCAATGTTGCCGGCGACGGAGAAGTATCTGTAGATGGCGTGGTTTACCAATTGAAAAAGCTCGATTGCCTATATATCGGTAAAGGAGTAAAAGAAGTTGCATTTACCGCAGCAGATGCCACAAACCCTCCGGTTTTCTACCTGTTATCATCGCCTGCCCATCAAAAGTACCCAACAGCGTTGATGCCTATAGGGGAAGCCGAAAAACTGCATACCGGCAGCACCGCTACCGCAAATAAGCGCACCATTAATAAATATATACACACCAATGGTATAAAAAGCTGCCAGTTGGTAATGGGGCTAACCATTTTGCACGAAGGCAGTGTATGGAACACTATGCCTCCCCATGTGCACGACCGGCGTATGGAAGCTTATTTTTATTTCGATATCCCCGCAGGGCAAAGGGTGTTTCACCTGATGGGCGAAGCACAAGAAACAAGGCATATTTTAATTGGCAATTATAATGCGGTGGTATCGCCGCCCTGGAGCATCCACTCCGGCGTAGGTACTGCAAATTATAGCTTTATATGGGGCATGGCCGGAGAGAACCTCGATTATACAGACATGGACGCCATTGGCATTACTGATATAAAATAGGTACAACGCGGTTAAGGCTTTGGGTAATAACAAATACAAGTAAACGATGAACGACACCAAGAAAACCGGCTACCGATGGGTTGTAGTTGCCTTACTATTTTTTGCAACAACGATCAACTACCTCGACAGGCAGGTTATCGGCTTCCTGAAACCGACGCTCGAGAAAGAATTTAGCTGGACGGAAGAGGATTACAGCCATATTGTTATAGCTTTCCAGGTAGCCTATTCATTAGGCCTACTGGCCTTTGGTCGTTTTATAGATAAACTGGGCACGAAACTGGGTTACACGCTTTCGCTCGTGGTTTGGAGCCTGGCGGCCATGTTGCACGCGCTCGTCCGCACAACTTTTGGCTTCGGCGCGGTACGGGCCGGCTTGGGTTTGGGCGAATCGGGCAACTTCCCCGCCGCCATTAAGGTTGTTGCCGAGTGGTTCCCCAAAAAGGAGCGGGCTTTGGCAACCGGGATATTTAACTCCGGCGCAAACATTGGGGCCGTTGCTGCGCCTATTATGATACCATGGATATTGGGCGCTTACAATTGGCAGATGGCTTTTTTAATAACCGGGGCCATAGGCTTTGTGTGGCTTATATTTTGGTGGATATTTTACGAAATACCGTCGAAGCATAAAGCGGTCAACCAGGCCGAATTTGATTACATCCACAGTGATGCGGAGGATGCTTTGGCCGATGGAGAAGTACAACAAAAAATAAAATGGGTGGAGCTATTTGGCGTAAGGCAAACCTGGGCCTTTGTTGTAGGGAAATTCCTGACCGACCCCATCTGGTGGTTTTTCCTGTTCTGGCTGCCGTCCTACTTTTCCAGCACATTTAAGCTCGACCTTACAAAACCCAGCCTCCCCCTGGTGCTGATATACACAGCAACAACCATCGGCAGTATTGGCGGGGGCTACCTTTCTTCCTGGTTCATCAAACGGGGGATGCCGGTTTTTAAGGCGCGCAAAACCGCTATGTTTTTATTTGCGCTTTGCGTATTGCCCATATTTGCGGCGCGTTATGCCACCAATATTTGGCAGGCGGTTGCCCTCATTGGGCTGGCTGCTGCGGCACACCAGGCCTGGAGTGCCAACATATTCACCACGGCATCAGATATTTTCCCAAAGCGGGCGCTGAGTTCGGTAGTGGGTATCGGGGGGATGGCAGGCTCGGTAGGTGGCATTATATTTCCGCTTATTGTGGGTTGGGTGCTGGAGAATTATAAAGAGGCAGGCAATATCACCGCAGGTTATAATATCATATTTTCTATCTGCGCAAGTATATACCTGCTTGCCTGGTGCATTATGCACCTGCTAACTCCGCGTATGAAAGCTGTAAAATTGTAGTGGAAATTAACCCGATTAACCAGAAATTTATTACATTGGTACAATGTTGGGTAAATAGCGTTTGCTATTACCCGGCCGATAAACCAAAATGAATTTCAGTTCGATTACGATAAAAGATATTGCCACTGCGCTAAACCTCTCGGTATCTACGGTTTCTAAAGCCTTGCGGGATAGTTACGAAATAAGCGAAAAAACAAAAAAGCTTGTAAACGCTTACGCGCAGGAACACAACTACCGCCCAAACCCTATTGCCCAAAGCCTGAAACAGGGGCGAAGCAAATCAATAGGCATCGTGGTTTCTACCATCGAGAACCAGTTTTTTTCGCAGGTAATCAACGGTATCGAATCTGTTGCTTACGAGGCCGGCTTTAACGTTATCATCACCCAAACACATGAATCATACGACCTGGAAGTGAAGAACGTTGGGCACCTCACCCACCGTTCCATCGATGGGCTGTTGATATCCCTGTCTACCGAGACGGCAGACCTCGGCCATTTACACAGCTTGCACCGGCAAGGGCTTCCTATCGTTTTCTTCGACAGGATATCGCACGATTTTGAAACGCATAAGGTAATTGCCGATAATTTAAAAGGAGGTTATGATGCCACCCGCCACCTGCTCGATTCGGGCTATGAGCGCATTGCCCATATCACCAGCCCTCCAAATATTTCCATCACTCAAGAGCGTTTTGCCGGGTACAAACAGGCATTAGAAGAAGCCGGTATCGCCATTAATCCGCAGTACATTAAGCATTGCCCGCATGGCGGCCGCGATGTTGGTGAAATTGAAAACGCCCTCAATGAATTGCTTATGATGGATGATAAGCCCGATGCTATTTTAACCACATCAGACAGGATCACAACCACAACACTTTTCCTGTTACATAAATTGAAAATAAAAATCCCACAGGAAATTGCCCTTATCGGGTACACAAATACTACCCTTGCTGATGTTTTAAACCCTTCGCTCAGCTCGGTTTACCAACCCGGCTTTGAGATGGGGCAAAAGGCAACTCAAAAACTTTTGGAACTGATATTGGCGAAGCGCCCCGTTTACGAATTTGAAACTTTGGTATTGCCAACCCAGTTGGTCACCCGCGACTCTACCGCCCCCAAGCAGGGCAAAGCTAAAGCTTAATTCCCTGCTTAGTTTTTTTAAGCTTTTGTGGCACAGGTGGCTACAAAATTCTACTACATCGTTTTCGTAAAGTTTAGCGAAAACGATGTAGTAAATAAATATCCCCTAACATAACTATCGGTAAGCTAATCAGGGTATTTTTGGTTTGTATAGGAATACATATTACCAGTTATAAGCCCTATTCAATAAAGAAGTATTTATAAAAAATGAAACGCAAACTATTCGTTGCTGTGGTCTTCGTGTATTCAAGTATTGCCTTACGGGTATCGGCTCAAACCGTTGCGCTTGATTATTACTTTAATCACGAAACCCATCCCGGCAAAGCCGGGCAGCCCGAAAGGTTTCATTATTTGTGGGAGGAGACGGCCAATTCCGGCTTTTCGATATGGGCAGATATTTTTAAAGCACAGGGCGCAACGCTTAGCAGCATAGATGCCGCGCCGATAGCCGAAAACCTAAAAACCGCAGCAGTTTATATTATTGTAGATCCTGATCGCCCTAAAGAAAATCCAAATCCCAACTATATCCAAAAAGCGGATATAGATAATATTGCGGCATGGGTTAAAACCGGCGGCGTATTGGTATTGATGGCAAACGACAGCGCCAATGTAGAGTTACCCCATTTTAACCAGCTTGCTGCCTGTTTTGGTCTGCATTTTAACAACGATTTGCAAAGCCACGTAATTGATGATGCCCATTTTGATGATGGAGCAGTATCGGCAGCCAATAACCCTGTATTTAAAACCGCGCAAAAAGCATTTATAAAAGATGCCTGCAGCATAAGCTTAAGCGGTAAGGCAAAACCCTTGTTGAAGGCGGCCAATGGCGCGGTAATAGGCGCTGTAACCAAATACGGCAATGGGACAGTAATAGCTATAGGCGACCCCTGGCTGTACAATGAGTATGTAAACGGCCGGTTGCCGGCCGGGTTTGATAATGATAAAGCCGCGACAGATATCACCGCTTTTATTTTATCGAAAGTAAAAAGAAACCAATAACCAAATATATACTAACCTTAAAAGACAAACTATGAAGCAAGAAATTCAAACGCAGTAACCTGAACCTGCACCGATGCCGTATCCTGGCGTAATTTAAAAGAATCTGATTCTCTTATCGAAAACAAATTTTTTGTGGTGAATAACCGCAGGGGAACCCTTTTGCCAAAATTTTTCGAAACCTTATTTCTTAACATAAAAATATGAAGAATAGACCTCTACAAAAAACAATAAAAAGGTGTGCTGCCTTTGTCGCCATATCGCTTTTTGCGATGGGTGCAAGCGCTTATGCATCTAACAACAAAGCGCATCCGGCTGGCATAGTGCCGGCTGGCGGAACTAATCCGGGCAACAACCTCATTGCCGCCCAGGCTAAAATAACGGGCGTTGTAACCGATGAAAAAAACGTGCTTTTGCCAGGTGTAAGCGTAAAAATTAAAGGCACTACTATTGGCGTCACAACGGATATAAACGGTAAGTTTTCCCTCGATGCAGATGCTGGTGCAACATTAGTATTTAGCTTTATTGGCTACGGCACAAAAGAAGTGGTTGTTGGCGCGGGCACCGAGTATAATGTACAATTATTACCCAATTCAAGAGACCTTAACGAGGTGGTAGTTATTGGCTACGGCACCCGTGCGGCGAAAGACGTAACTGGCGCTATAACCAGCGTTAAAGCAGATAAGTTTGAGAATGATAACCCAACCAGTGTTACCGACCTGCTGCGCGGTGCAGTGCCGGGTATATCGGTAGCGCTCAACACATCTGCCAAAGGTGGTGGCACAGGCGATTTTCAAATAAGGGGAAAAGCCAGCCTTTCGGGCAACGTATCACCATTGATCGTGTTAGACGGTGTTATTTATTTTGGCGATCTGGCCGATATAAACCCGAATGATGTTGACCGCATTGACGTGCTGCGCGACCCAAGCGCACTGGCCGTTTACGGTGCGCAGGCGGCAGGCGGCGTTGTTGCCATCACTACCAAAAAAGGTAAAAAAGGTGGGTCTGTAGTTACCTTGAATGCTAATACGGGTATTGCGCAATTGCTGCAAAACCAAAAGTTTTACCAGGGCGAAGATTTCCTGCACTGGCGTTCGGATGTGCAACGCAGCGCAAACACCACCAAACCCTATTACTTTTATAGTGACCCGAGGGCTTTGCCTGATGGCGTTACGGTAGACCAATTCTTATCGGGCTCTACCGGCGACCCTGTCGACGTTTACTTACAGCGTCTCGGCCTGTTCGCTAATGAAATTGCCAACTACAAAGCCGGCAAAGTTACCGATTGGTCTAAACTGATCTTCAGGAACGGCCTGCGCCAGGATTATACTGCCAGTTTGTCAGGCCGGAGCGAAACGGTGAGCTATTACATTTCGGGTAACTTTACCAATAACCAAAACCTGATAAAAGGAGGCGACTATAACAACACCCGTTTCCGTGCAAACATCGAGGGTAAGGCAGCTAAGTTTTTAACCATCGGTATCAACGCACAGTATTCGGTACGCGATGAAAGCCACTCGAGCAACCCTTTTAACATTTCCGGCTATGATCTTAATGAGGCCGACTGGGGGCAGATTATCAACTCATCACCCTACGGCGATGTGTATAAGCCTGATGGAAATTTAACCCGCATTGATACCGATGATAGCGGCTTAAACCAACGCAACCCTTTCCTGGGTAACCAGTATAACCAAAATGTTTACACGCAAAACGTGCTTTTCACTACCTTATTTACTAAGGTAGATCTGCCATTCGGGTTTAAGTACACGCTGAATTTCTCGCCGCAGTTTGAATCGTACAAGAACTTCTTCTTCAGGCCGGGCGCAAACCCTAACGAGATAGCCGTAAACGGCCTTACCGGTACAGCGTACCGTTCTATGGAGCAGCGCTACCGGTACAATTTGGATAATATCCTTAACTGGAACAAATCGTTCGGTGTTCACAACTTTGATGCTACCTTCCTGCTAAACAAAGAAAAATACCAAACCTGGTACACCCGTACTAATAACTCGCAGTTTAGCCCAAGTGATGTTTTAGGCTACCATAACATCGGCGCTGGTACCCTGCCTATTGAAAGCAGCGACGACCGCGTTTACAATGCCGATGCATTAATGGGCCGTATAGCCTACACCCTTTTGGGCAAGTATAACTTTGCTTTTACCGCTCGCCGGGATGGTTTCTCACCGTTTGGTTTAACACAGCCGCGCCAAAGCTATGCTGATGGTGCTGTAGCGTGGACATTCAGCGACGAAAAGTTTTTTAAAACCGATTTCTTTAAATGGCTAAACTATGGTAAGCTGCGCTTTGGCTATGGCTCTAACGGCAACCGTTTGTCAAGCGGAACGGCCGATCCAAGCCTCGCGCTGGCCATTATTGCCGGCGCAAAATACCCTACTGTTGCTCCGGACGGAACTATTACCAATAACAACAGTATTGCTATCACTTCACTGCAAAACAACCTGTTAACCTGGGAGCGCACTACCGGCCCTAACTTAGGTTTAGATTTTGCACTATTAAACAACCGCCTTAGTGGTTCGATAGATGTGTACAACCGTAAAACAACCGGTTTAATTGTTAAACGCACCCTGCCGCCAATTATGGGCTACACCACACCCGATGTTTATACCAACATTGGCGAGGTGAACAATAAAGGTATAGAGGTATTGCTGGAAGGCAAGATTATCCAAAGCAAAAACTTTAACTGGAATACGAGCGGTACCTTTTATTTAAACCGCAACAAACTGGTGCATTTGTATGGCACCTCTACAACCACAGATGCTGCGGGTGTTACAACTGTTGTCCCCGAAAAAAATGATATCGGCAACGGCTGGTTCATAGGCCATGATGTTAATGCCGTATGGGATTACAAAGTACTGGGCGTATGGAAAACTACCGATGTTGATGAAGCCAAAAAATACGGTGCAGTACCGGGCGACTTTAAACTGGAAGACCGTAACGGCGATTTCAAATTCACTAATGATGATAAGCTGTTCCTTGGAGCAACAAATCCAAAATTCATTTGGTCGTTGCGTAACGATTTTAACTTCCTCAAAAACTTCGATTTCTCCTTTATGCTGGTATCAAGCATAGGGCAGTTAAAGCAGTTTAACCTGGCTACCAATAACCCAGGCAGCGTGGGTAACGGCCGTATGAACTCATATGCATTACCATACTGGACGGCCGATAATCAGATAGACGATTACGCCCGCCTAAACTCCGGTTCATCGGGCACAACCATCAACATCTGGCGTAAAGCATCTTTTGTAAGGCTGCAAACAGTATCCTTAGGATACACCTTCAGCCCTAAGCTGATCAAGTACCTGCACATGTCAAGCGCCAAGTTGTTTGTTAATGCCACAAACGCGGCAGTGTTCTCTAACTGGCCCATGTGGGATCCGCAAAATAACGGCCCGACCCCAAGGTTTTTTGCAGCCGGTTTTAACGTCACTTTTTAAAGTATCAAGAAATTTAGCACATGAAAAAGATAAATAAAAATATAATAGTCGGGTTGGTAATTACTGCTGTCTTTGCCGGCAGCGGTTGTACCAAAAGGAAAGACCTTTTCCCGGAGGCTCCATCCAAATATACGCCGGGCAACACCCTGGTTAGCCCGGGAGCGTTCAGATCTGCCTTGCTCAACTTAAACTTAAGTGTAAGGTTCGAATACTTTGGTGACTCGGCACCAATGTTGACGGAGTCGATTTTTACCGATGCCGCAGTTGAAGGGACTACCGACAAAACTACTCCCGCACAGGATCTTAACATCAGGATAACGCCTACCGCTAACTTAAACAGCGATGATTTTAACAAAATAGGCAGGTACTGGACCGTTTGGTGGCAAGGCGTGCACGATGCCAACGTAATCATAACCAGGATAAACGATATTCAATGGACGTCACAGGATGAAAAGGATAGAACCTTAGCGGCCGCCTATTTTCACAGGGCTTACAGGTATTACCGCCTGGTGCACGAGTTTGGAGATATCCCATTGCTTTTAAAGGAAGAGACAATTGTGAATACCTCGTTTGTAAGCACGCAGCGCATGGTAATCCTAAAAAAAATGAAGGACGACCTTGACTTCGCGGTAACCAAACTGGTAGACAATGGCAATAAAGGCGAGCCGTCAAAAGGCGCAGCAGCCCACCTGTTAACCAAAATAAACCTTGCACTGGGTTTATTTGATGAGGCTATAGCATCGGCAAACATTGCCATAAACGGCCCATACGCTTTAATGACCAATCGCTTTGGTGTAGTTGCCAGCGATGCTACTAAGAACGTAGTGTGGGACCTGCACCGGCCCGAGAATAAATCTATCGCCACCAACACCGAAGCATTGTATGTTGTTATAGACCGCGAAACTTTAGACGGCGCTACGGTAAACGGATCGCAGGTAATGCGTAACTGCGTACCGATGTGGCATAATGGTACCATTTTAACCCCGGGTGCGTTAAAGCCGGGTATTTCGGATAAAATTACAGAGGAGTTCCCGCTTACGCTTTGGTATGGCCGTGGTATTGGGCGTTTACGCGGCACACCATATGCTACTAAATACATTTGGACCGATAACACCGACCTGCGCCACGCAAAAGGTATGTGGATGGATATGACCGACCTGGTTTACAACCAACCCGGGCTTAAAACAACAGATGCTGCGTGGTATGGCAAAAACCTGGAACAATACACCGCCGCAAACGTAAATCAACGCTTTTTGAATGGCGCAAAAGATACCATTCGCGCCTGGTTTGGCTGGCCGCATTATAAAGTGTTCATCGGGTCGGGTAAAACAGCTGCTGATAAATGGTGGTCGCCGCCGCGCGGTACCAATACCGACTGGTACGTGTTCCGTTTAGCAGAAACTTACTTACTGCGGGCCGAAGCGTACTGGTGGAAAGGCCAAACAGCGCTTGCCATGGCCGATATAAACAAAGTAAGGGCTCGTGCCAAGGCGGAGCTGTTAGTAGACGACAGCAAGGTAAACATAGGCACTATCCTGGATGAGCGCCAAAGGGAACTTTACTGGGAGGAGCCGCGTAAAACCGAGTTAACCCGCATCGCTTACATTTTTGCGCAAACCGGTAAAGCGGCTTACAATGGTAAAACCTATAGCGTGGCCAGTTTCTCTACCAATAACTTCTTTTACGACAGGATAATGGAGAAGAACGACTTCTATAAAAACCCGAATGTAATAACAAACTCGGGCAACCACTTTACCATTTCGCCATACCACGTGTTGTGGCCTATACCACAGGCTGATATCGACTTGAACATTAACGGGCATATCAACCAAAATAAAGGCTATTCGGGATCGGAGAATAATATCCCTCCTTTGGATAAGATAGTTCAATAATATACGATATGCGGCTATATGTTTCGTACAAGCGCATAACCGCATAATATTTTGGTTTTATTTGAATAACCAGGCCCTGTATTTTATGGGCTTGGTTATTAATATTTATAATGTTTAGATATATTCGGCAAGGGTGTGATACGCTTTAGCCGGTAAGCTTTTTTTAGATTGCGCATGATGAAAAAAGGCGGGCTTTATATTTTTTTGGCTGGCACCCTGATGCTTTGCGGCTTTACCACTGCCGGCGTATCGGTAAAGGATGTAGAAGCTACCCTGCGCCCCTATATTTTAAAAGAGGCTGCGTGGGCACTTAGCCAACAGCCAATAACCGTAACCACTGAAACAAGCCCGCGTAGCGTAGGCGGTAAGCACGATTTTTATTCGGAAGGAGATTATTGGTGGCCGGATGCCGCCAATCTTAACGGCCCATATGTACAAAAAGATGGGCTAAGCAACCCGCAGAATTTTACCGCGCACCGGCTGGCCATGATACGGTTTAGCCGTATTGTGGGTGCCTTGGCATCGGCATACAAAATAACGCGCAATGATAATTACGTAAAACAAGCTCTGTTGCATATCCGCGCTTGGTTTGCCAACTCGGAGACGCTAATGAACCCCAACCTGCAGTATGCACAAGCCATAAAAGGCGTGGCTACAGGGCGCGGCATCGGTATCATCGATGCCATCCAACTGATGGAAGTAGTACAGGGGATCATCGCTATGGAAAACTCCGCAGCGATGAATAAACAAACCCTTATTGCAACAAAGGCTTGGTTTACCCAATACCTCAACTGGCTCACCACGCACCAATACGGCAAGGACGAGATGAACGCAGAAAACAATCACGGCACCTGTTGGGTAATGCAGGTGGCATGTTTTGCCAGGTTTACGGGCAACAACAGCCTGCTTGCTTTCTGCAAAGCACGTTATAAGGAAGTATTATTGCCCAGCCAAATGGCTGCTGATGGCAGTTTCCCGCTGGAATTAAAACGTACCAAACCCTACGGCTATTCTATTTTCAATTTGGATGCTATGGCGGCAATTTGCAGCATCCTGAGCACGCCGGACGATAATTTATGGGATTATGAAACCCCTGATGGCCGGTCGATAAAACGAGGGATGGAGTTTTTATATCCTTATTTAAAAGAAAAACCCCGGTGGCCCTATCCGCGCGATGTAATGTATTGGGATAATTGGCCGGTGGCTGCGCCTTCGTTAATATTTGGTGCGATGGCTTTCCAAAACGAAGATTGGCTTACTACCTGGCAAAAACTCGATCATGATCCGCAGGAACCTGAAGTAATAAGAAACCTGCCCGTAAGGCACCCATTGATATGGTTAAATTAAATACACAATGAAATATTGGATATTAACGATTAGCTGCCTATTGGCATTTCAACTAAGTTTTAGCAAAGTATATAAGGTGAAAACTGCTGAAGGGTTTATGCAGGCAGCAGGTGGCCTTATGCCAGGCGATGAAATTGTAATTGCAAACGGCAGCTACACCGGCTGGGCCGTTACCCTGAGCAAAAGCGGCACCGAAAAGAAACCGATTGTTATCCGTGCAGATGTGGCGGGCAAAGTGGTATTTGCCGGCGAAGTGCGCCAATCCATATTTAAAATTACAGGCAATTATGTGCAAATAAAAGGGCTGAGCTTTGAGGGATGCAGCTTGTTTAAAGAAAAGGGTGCCGATGTGGTATTGATACAGATGGATGCCACCAATTACAGCCGCCTTACTGATTGTACTTTTACAAAAAATACGGTAGATGCGCAGTTTATGCCTATTGTGGTGCTCTCGGGCAATGGCGGGCATAATCGGGTGGATAATTGCAGCTTCAGCAGCAATGTTAACAATATGGAGGTGCAGGTAAGGGTAGGCGCCAACGAGGTGCCGCTTTACACCCTGGTAGACCATAATATTTTTATGGACAAAGACAGCGTAACCTGGAAAGCCTACAATGGAGGCGAATGCGTACAAATAGGACAGGACCCTATCCTGTTGGGTAACCGCTACGCTTATACCACCGTGCGCGATAACCGTTTTATCCGCTGCGACGGCGAGCCCGAGGTGATAAGCAACAAAGCATCGGGCAACAAATACATTAACAACTACTTTGAAGACTGCCACGGTGAGCTGGTTATGCGCGGCGGGCACGAATGCATTGTTGACAGCAATACTTTTGCGGGCAGTACCGGCGGCGTAAGGGTTAATGGCACTGCGCATATCATCAGCAATAATTCGTTCGGTAATTTGCCTGTTGCTATCAGGCTAATGTATGGCATGGCGAAAGGAAAGATAGATACCGGTTTCTATATCACCGCAAGCGATTGCATTGTTAAAAATAACCGCATCAGCCATTGCAACACCGGCATTGTAATAGGCGGCGGTAAAAATGCCGACTGGACCGGCAAGTTCGATACCAAACGCTACCCATCGCGCACTATGCAGGATATAGCCCCATTTAATAACGAGTTTATTAACAACTCCATTACCGATACGCGCGTACCAACGCTTACTGGCGATTCAAAATCAACACAGTAAAGTGTTGGGTGAAGTTTTCAACGCAGTTAAACGCCGCTTGGCGTTTTGGTGGTAATGAGCAACGATACAGGCAACGCAGAGTTTACGCATTTGAACAAACTGATGGCCAAGTTTGGCATCCAGTTCAACCAAAATATTATAAATCGCGTACAGTGCTGCAATTTTGAACAGGGTATAATTACCATAGGTACCGGGAACAAAATTTTTAAGAATACGAAGGTTGTTTAACATTAAGGAGTTAAGTACGCTAACGATAACACCGCCGGCAAAGCCTGCAAAAAGACGCCGATATAATAGTTGGCGTTGCCAAATATGGCAAAGGAGCCGTTCTGGCTGTGGGCGATCCCTGGTTTTATAACGAATATACCGATGGCCGGAAACTGCCGCCGCAATACGAGAATTTTAAAGCTGCTAACGATTTTTTGGCCTGGTTAGTTAAGCAAATACCGCGGGTCGTTTCCGCAGGAAAGAAATAGCGACTTGCGCCATTGGGCATTGCAATACCCCGGCATTTATCGGCGGGCTATTAGTTGGGCTTCCAGTTTTTCGGTGATGAAATCCTCTACGGGCCATTTGCTTTCAATGGTTTTGATGAGCAGTTCGGTGGCTTTTTGCCCTATTTGGAAAGCGGGCTGGCGAATAACAGATACCGGCGCATCAAATAGGTCTATCACGTCGGAATTTGTAAAGCCGGCTATAACAATGTCTTCGGGTATTTTTTTTCCGAGTTTTTTCAATATCGATACGCAACTGATGGTCAGCTTATCGCCGCCTATAAAAATGGCGTCCGGCCGGTCATCCATATCCAAAAGGGATTTGATGGCCATTTCGATTTCATCTTTTACAAGGCCGCCATGTGCGCAGTTTTTTAAATAGGCATTGTTGAATGTTACGCCCTGCTTTTGAAGCGCGGCTTCAAAGCCATCGAAACGCTCTCGCGTTATGGATAGGTTGTTGGAGTTGGTAAGGTGCGCTATTTTTTTTGAGCCCGAATTCAGTAGCATCTCAGTAGCATCAAACGATGCTTTAAAGTTATCGGCAACAACCTTGTGTGTGTTAATGTCGGCAGCTACACGGTCGAAAAATACGATAGGGAAACCTTTGTCGTGCAAGTATTTATAATGGGCGGTATCGGTAGTTTGCGCAGATAAGGATATCAGCAAGCCATCGACATGGCGCGATAGCAAGTGCCTTACGTTTACGGCCTCGCGCTCGAATGATTCGTGCGTTTGCGTAATAATAACATGGTAGCCCAGGTTGCATGCAATAGATTCGATGCCGTTTATGGCTTGCGAAAAATAGTCGTTGGCAACTTCGCACACCACCACGCCTATCGATCGGCTTTTATTGTCTTTAAGGCTCAGGGCGATGGGGTTTGGCCGGTAGTTTACTTTTTCGGCGTACTCCAGCACCATTTTTTTGGTTTCGGCACCAATTTCATAACTGTCTTTCAATGCCCTGGATACCGTGGAGGTAGACAGGCCCAAAGCCAGGGCGATATCTTTAGGCGTGTACGATTCAAACATAATTGGCGGCCGTATTACGCAAAATACGGTTAAGTTTATAGAGTATCAAATATGCGATTATTAATTTATTATAGCGTGGTTACGGAGGGAATTGACGGGTATTTTACCTTAAAAACTATGCAATCGTTCCCGAAAACGTTTGCATAGTTTTTATTGCTTAAATGCTTTATTTTTAATGTGAAAGATGCTAACCTTGTTTGGCTGGCGCAATGATTTGGCTATTTTCCAGGCCTTGGCCAGCAATTATAAACGCGAAATATTTTACCGGTTTACGCCCCGCAGATGATAACGCGGGGGTGCCAAAACCATAATACCTTAACTGACAGTAAATGATTTTATCCCGATACAACCTCCAAAGAATTGACGCACCCGGGCTTGAGCTGCCGGGAGCAGAGTTATTTGAGCTGCCCGAAAAGGTGCTTCAATTTGGCACCGGGGTATTGTTAAGGGGCCTGCCCGATTATTACATAGATAAAGCTAACCGTGCCGGTATTTTTAATGGCCGCGTAGTGGTGGTAAAATCTACAGGCACGGGCAATGTGGATGATTTTGACAAGCAGGATAATTTGTACACTATCTATTCGAGAGGCTTGATGAACGGCCAGGAGGTGTGCGAGCAGATAATTTCATCGGCCATAAGCAGAGTACTTTCTGCCAGCAATCAATGGGATGAAATATTAGAGTTTGCTAAAAGTCCCGATTTGCGGGTAATCATATCAAACACCACCGAAGTTGGCATTAAGCTGGTGAACGAAGATATATTCAGCCATCCGCCGGCATCGTATCCCAGTAAATTGGTGGCCCTGTTGTATGCGCGTTACAACTCATTCAAGGGTAGTGCCGATAGCGGCCTGGTGGTCGTACCCACCGAACTTATTGCCGACAACGCTAAAAAACTACAAGCAATCGTATTGGAACTTGCCCATCTAAACAAACTGGAGCCCGCTTTTTTAGACTGGCTGGAGGACCATAATCATTTTTGCAACTCATTGGTGGATAGGATAGTGCCGGGTGGTTTAGACAGGGCTGCGGCAACCGAAGCTGATACCCGCAATGGCTACACCGATAAACTTGCCATAACAACCGAAACCTACAGTTTGTGGGCCATTGAAGGTGATGACGAAATAAAAGCCAAATTATCGTTTGCGCTTGCGGATGACGGCGTTGTTATTACGCCCGATATAGAACTTTTTCGTGAGCTTAAATTGCGTTTGCTTAACGGTACCCATACCTTAAGCTGCGCGTACGCTTATATTTCTGGTTTTAAGACGGTTAATGAAGCCCTAACAGATGAGCAATTTGCCGGTTTTGTTACGCAATTGATGTTTGATGAAATAGCCCCGGCCATTCCATACCGGGTGGATAAAGCGAGTGCAACAGATTTTGGCAAGCGCGTGCTGGATAGGTTCCGTAACCCCTACATCCGGCACGAATGGCTGAGCATTTCGGTACAATACACCACCAAGCTAAAAATGCGGGTGGTGCCGCTATTGCTGAATTATTATAAAATCTTCGATGCTGTGCCCCATTGCATGGCGCTAAGCATTGCGGCGTTCATCCGTTTCATGCGGGTAAAGTGCGGCCCGGATGGGCGATACGTAGGCAGCATCAACAACACCAGGTACGAGGTCACTGATAATCATGCCGTATATTTTGCATCAGTTTGGGAAAATACGGACAGCGGCCAGGTAATAGAACAAATTTTAAAAAATGAAGACTTATGGGATACCCGACTGGATATTTTGCCGGGCTTTACTTCAGCGGTAATTGAACAGTTTAACTTGTTGAATAAGGATTAAGACACGTACCAGTGACCGTAATTTAAGTAATGAAACATAAAGCAATAAAAATACATCCGCATGATAAAGTGCTGGTTGCGCTTGTTGATTTGCAGGCAGGTGAGCGGGTTAGCCACAATGGTCATGATTTCACAGTTAAAAAGCAACGCAGCGGGTATGTCGGTAATTAAAACATTGGGGCAATTCATCATTGAAAGGCAAAGGGATTTCCCCTTTGCAAAAGGGGAACTATCCAGGCTTCTGCGCGATTTGGGAATCGCGGCGAAAATAGTGAACCGTGCAATAAACAAAGCCGGCCTGGCCGATATTTTGGGCGAAGCAGGTACATTTAATGTGCAGGGCGAAAGCCAGAAAAAGCTGGATATCTACGCCAATGAACAATTCATCGCCGCATTAACAAGCGGGGGCGAGTGCTGCATCATAGTTTCGGAAGAGAATGACGAGAAAATTATCATCGAATCGGAAATATCAAAGGATGCTAAATATATAGTGGCCATCGACCCATTAGACGGTTCCTCCAACATCGATGTAAATGTGGGCGTGGGTACCATTTTTTCTATTTACCGGCGCAAATCAACCCAGGGTAAAACCACTACCGAAGATGTATTGCAAAAGGGCGATGAGCAGGTGGCAGCGGGATATATCATTTATGGGTCATCTACCATGCTGGTGTACACTACCGGCAAAGGTGTAAACGGCTTTACGCTGGAACCGTCCATTGGCGAATTTTGCCTTTCGCACCCCAACCTCACTATTCCTAAAAACGGCACCATTTATTCGATAAACGAAGGGTATTACACGCATTTCCCCGATGGCGTAAAAAAGTATATCAAGTATTGCCAGGTAGAAGATGCACCAACTAATCGGCCTTACACTTCAAGGTATACATGCTCCATGGTGGCCGATATCCATCGAAGCATTATAAAAGGGGGTATATTCATTTATCCCAGTACGGCGCAATCGCGCACGGGCAAACTCCGTTTGGTTTACGAATGTAACCCCATGGCGTTTATCATTGAACAGGCCGGCGGGCTTGCTACCAATGGCCATGACCGTATTTTGCAACTCGAAGTGATCGAATTGCACCAGCGTTCTCCCATTTTTATAGGGTCCGGAGATATGGTAAAAAAGGCGATGGAATTTATGAGCGCCTTTTCACCGCAGAGTATGAAAACAACCTTTGAAGGAGCCGATAAGGTACAATAATTTGGAGAAAAGGATTATTGCTCTAAACCAATCGCGACGGTTGTAAAGGCAACTACCACCGACATGGCTTCGCTGGTGAGGGCTTTCAGCGATGCTTACGGCGTGTTCAGGCCTACACAACCCCGGTCCGCGGAGAAAAGAAAGTCTTATACCCGGCAGGAGATCATCCAGGGAAAAACCTGATCTGGACTTGTGAAGAAGCCGGCATTTCACACCTGTTATTCAGTCCCGTTTCTATTGGATTTATGAAGTAATTCAGCAATCCATTTGCATTTTTCCCCTATTGTAGCACAGTTTTTAAGCCGATGTATTCGCTTATAAAGAGTTACTTAGGATAAGTATATTCCCAAATCCTAAACTTTCACCTGAACAAAGTTTTTGGAAGAACGGGGCAATTTGACATTTCGGTTCTTCTTCTTCTTCTTACCCCACCATATTAAAAAGCCCGTTATTGGTAAGGATGCACAGATAAAGCTCGCTATAAAAGCAAGGATTTGCGTAGGTAAGCCATAAATTCGACCAGTGTGGATGTCTTTATTGGAATTACGCCACTTCAGGCCGAGTGGCTTTTGGGAGTGTATCAATTCATCAAAAAGCTTGCCTGTACGGCTGTCATAGTAGTAATAGCTCATATTACGCCACCCATCGGTCCGATTTTTCAGGTAAACGTATGTCATTATTACTTTTTCTTTCTTTTCGGGCAAATTGAACCCTATAACGCGGTAGTTCCCTTTGACCTGCTGTTGCATATCATAAAAGATCTGATCCAAATGGTCTGCCGTTGTATCCGGGGTAGTAATTAAAGGAGCTTTACGGGCAAGCTCTACCTTCTTGGCAGAGCCAAACAAATTATAAAGCCCCTTTTCCCACCATTTAAATGACCAGGTTAAACCCGTAATAGCTATTATTATAGCTATGGGTAACACGTAAAAGCCAAAACTATTATGCACGTCATAATTTACCCGTTTAAACTTTGCATTCCACCTTACACGGATGTTTTGTTTCAGTTGCCGGTAGTTTTTGGGCAGCCAAAGCATAAAACCGGTAATCAGCATCAACAAAAATAAAAGCACACAGGCACCAACCACCACACTGCCGACAGGCTTTACCAGAAGTAACTGGCGGTGCAATTGCTCAACCAAGTTAAAAAATTCATAACGGCTATCAATAACCCCTAAAATCTGCCCTGTATATTGGTTTATATAAATATCGTCTTTATACTTAAACTGACTGAAGTAGCTTAGGGTAATATTTTCACGCTTGTTAACCTTAAAATTAGAAAATACGTAGCTATCCTGTTCTTCGCCAATTTTAATGGAGGTAATAGGTCTTGTTTTACCCTCAACCTTTTGGGCAATAGCCAGTAATTCAGAAACCGGTTTTGGGGGACCGGTTCTGTTTACTTCGACTAAATTTTTGTGGAAAAGGGCAAATAATTCCTCGTCAAACACCTGTATGCAACCCGTAACGGATACAATTACAACAATAATACCGGTAAACAGGCCTACCCACAGGTGCAGCCATGCGGCTACAGCTTTAATTTTTTTCCAGACCATCTCAGATTAAAATGAATAGGACATTGTCAACAAATAATTTCTTGGCGTACCCGGGAAAAGTCTGATATAATCGTAACCACCAACCCAGTATTTTTTACCTGTAATATTGTTAGCATTAAACTGCAATTGCATCTTACCAATGGTATAAAACAAGGCAGCATCAACTAAGGTGTAATTTGGTATGCTTTGCGCAAGGTTGATTGAAAGGGAGCGCTTGTCGACATAATTAGCGCCAAGGCCCAGCCCTAATCCGGACAAAGGCCCGCGTGCCACGTTATAGCGTGTCCAGATGTTTGCCATATGATGTGGAGCATTGGGTTTTTGCATACCCACTTCTGCAGGGATAGTGCTATCAGTAATTTTTGCGTCGTTATAAGCATATGATGCCAGTACACTCCAATTCAAAGAGATCCGGCCTGTCACATCAAATTCGATACCTCTTGAGCGCTCTTTACCTACCTGCCTTAGCAGGTCCGGCTGACCGGCAACATTGGCATTATAAAGCGTGTTGCTCTGCTCAATCTGGTAAGCTGATGTAGTTACAGATAACCTGTCATTAAACCAGCTGCTTTTCGCTCCTACCTCTATCATATTACTTTTAACCGGATCAAATGGTCCACCTGCATTTGGGTTTGATAAGGTGGCCGCTGTTTGCGGGTTGTAACCCATTACGTAGGTGCTATAAATATTAATGTTTTTTGTAGCGGTGTAAACCAAGCCAAAACGAGGCAACCATGCGCTGGAGTGTGTTTTGGCTTCGGTAGTTGTTTTGTAGTTGGCAAAATCAGTGTAGTACTCATAACGTACACCAACCAGCGCCTGGAAATCACCCAGCTTAAGCTGATCCTGTACATACCCCGCATTTAAATAGTAATAAGCAGGGGCTAAGGTAGTGGGCGCAAAAAATGCTTTACTATCATCCTGCAAACGTTGCGAGTTAATAGAGTTGTTCAGGTCAAACGATGGCACATTTGGTACAGGGTTCCCCTTGGTATCGCGTAAGTATTTTAAACTATCTTTAGCCACATAATTGGCAATAGTACCCGTATTTGCAGCATTACGATATCCTGATGCGGTAAGCTGGGATGCGCCGACAGGTGTTTTCTCGCTGCCGTAATCATACCCTGCTACAACTTTGTGTTCAATAGCACCGGTTTTGCCTGTATAATTAAAATAGCCGCTGAAGTTGTCAATATAGCGTTTACGTTTACGGGCAAATATCTGCATAGCTACCAGGTTAGGGATATCTGCCGCCAGTTTGTCTTTGGCATATACGTTTGCGCCACGGTGTTCATACAAATCCTCCTGGTACCCGGTTTTGGAGTAGGCGGCGTTAAAGCTGAAATGATCGTTAAAGTTGTGGTTAATTGATAAGGTAACGATGTATGTTTGTTCATTCAGGAAATCATTCCCTGCTGATAAGGCTAACGTTTGCGGCGTAGAATAAAGGTCATTGCCGATAACGGATTGTCCTCTGTCTAAGCGGCTTTTCGAATTATTATAAACCATATCAAAATTGATATGTGTTTTGGGTGAGGCAATAAAGGTTAGCGATGGTGCCACGATCACGTTCTTATCAAATTGCAGGTCACGGAAGGAATTGGCATCCTCATAACCTAAATTTAAGCGATAAAGTAGCGTACTGTCTTTATTGGCCGGCCCCGTAAAATCTGCAAGGCCCCTGAAAGTGTTAAAGCTCCCTAATGAAACACTGATAGATTTGCGAGTTTCGTTTAATGGTTTCTTGGTTACCCTGTTCACCACACCGCCCGGGCTGGCATTACCATATAATGCAGATGACGGGCCTTTTAACACCTCCACACGCTCCAGGTAATTGGTGAGCGGCTGCTTCCAGAAACCCGTGCTCGACCGTAGACCATTCACCAATTGGGTATTGCTTTGTCCGTTCACCCTAAAACCACGAATAGTTAAATCATCATAAAAGGAAAATTGTGATACGCCACTAAAGTTTTTTACCACGTCCCCAACACGTACCGCGCCTTGATCAGCCATGAGCTCTTTACTGGCGTAGGAAACGGATTGCGGCAGGTCTTTGATATCTGTTTCGGTTTTATTGCCGATAAAAGTAGATTTCGCTTTATAGGTTTTTTCCTTGCGTCCTGTAATTTCTACTGCCTGTAAGGAATTGCCGCCAATGGTTAGTACGAGATTTACATTTGTGGTGCGACTGGCTACAACCTCAATTTTTTTACTGATCTTTTGATAACCTAAATAACTTGAATGGATGGTGTATTGGCCTGGTTGAACTTGCGATAACGTAAAATTGCCATTGGCATCTGCAGCTGCACTGATGGCTGAGGGTTCGAGCCATACTGTTGCATGGGCGAGCGGCTCATTACTGTCGCCTTTTATAGTACCGTTTATAGTGCTTGTGGGCGACTGCGCCATTAAAAAACTGGAAATAAACAATGATGTTATAAGTAACGGGATTTTCATATTCTAAATTTTTGGCTAATTTAGAATAAATCTAAATAAAAATAAGACTTTTTTTACTTTTAGCTAAACGCCTGTAAACCTATTCTCTCCGTGCGGTTTCCATAGGTTCGATTGACCGGCAGCTTTCCCAAAAATATTTTTTTTATGCTAAGTTAGAGCGACTCCTGATCCGTCAAGGATATATAAATCCCGGCATACTCCGGGCTCCCGACAGCTCATTCCTCCAGCTTTATTCCGGCATGAAAAATTAATTTTATGGAAAGGCTTATTTTAAACCTTCAATCGAAAAATCAAATTACGCTTCAGCCACGAGAACCACCTGGTCGGGTACGAACCGGGCATATTAAGCCAAATACTGGACGCAGTAGAACAGGGCGATACTGATCTGTTAAGTTGGTTTAATCAGTTTGGCGATTCGTTTAGGAGTATCATCATGAATGTATATGCTTACAGGAAAGGTCTGGAGAGTCAGCAGTTTGTTCCATTCCGGGCGTTTGAAGTTTTTTGCTGAATAGTCTTCGCGGTAAATAGCTGAAGTAGTTAACCATGCATTTGAGGATGAGTTGATAAATATAACCTTGCACCCGGAGTTGGTGAACTTTTCAAAATGATAGTAATGGAAGAATTCGGTTCTACCAACAGGGGTGATTTGGATAAAAGAAAAGAGCTGGCTGTCAAAATTGAAGAGCAAGAATTGATACTTTCAGCAGCAAGGAAAAAACGTGTTACCGAAGAGATTGACGATGATGATTTCAGGAAAATTAAAGCGGAATGCAATGAAGAATTAAGAAAGCTTGAATCGAAGCTTGAAGAAATGCCGACACGTTCAGGGAATTAAAATCAATCGAGCGCTTACTGGACATAGTAGTAGACCGCTTTTTCAATATTCTGCAACACTATAAGGATCAGTCCGTTGCAAGAAGGCGTATATTAATAAGTTCGATGTACCCTAAAAAACTGTGTTTTGACGGAAAGCAACATCGAATTATTTTTCCGAGTGAATCGCTTTAGATTACCTTGCTGATTAACAGTGAATTACGAGCAAAAAAAGAGGGAAAAGTTGTCTTTTTACAACCCTTCCCCTCAAGTAGCCCGTAGGGAAATATTTATCTCCTTTTAGCAATCTTATAATCAATGACTTATAACGGCTCCGTTTCGCACTCAGCGCTTTGCTCACCAGCGTTCGAACGCGTTGTAAATGCGGTATGAAGGTAAGCATTTCGTATTATGAGCCAAAAATTTGCGGTGGTTATTTTGTTTATCAATCAAAGCGGTAGCGCGCTTTTTAAACTCGTATCATTTATCTCTTTTGGGTGACCGCCCAATTATCTGGATATATTAAAGGTCTCGAAAAGGTCACCTATTTAATATCATTTATTGAACGTTTTGATGGGTTTTTATAAGGGAAAGCCCTTTATTCAATTTTCTTAAGGAGTTTATTGAATCGTTTGATAGATAAAACCGGACGAGAGGGAGGGAACAAACGCCATGCGCTTGTCTGCTCTAGATCAGCTATTTATAATCTAAGCTTATGTTGGGTCACCGGATAGGTCACCAACCTAATTATTCTATTTATCGCTAATGCTTATAAAGCGAATATAGCGGTTTGTGCGACAAAAATCAAGACTCGCAATTTACCCTTCTTCTCGGTGGCGTATTGTACTTTAAGGCCCCAAGGCCTCAGTGAAAGCATAAATGGGTTCGTAGAGAGTTTTCTCTTTTGATAATGAGTGTGTATTATACAATTATTTTTTATTTTGGATCGTAATTTAAAAATTACATTTAGATTAGTGGAATAAAACCAACACGGCATACCGTGCAATTATAAACTTTTTTCCCTGTTCAAAATGATTCTTCAGATAAGCAATCATTTACAGACTGTTTAGCATTTTTTTTAAATGACAAGCATTAAGACGCAGAGTTTTCTTACAGCTAAATTGGAACAACCAACCGATGATGAATTGTTAGGACAAATACGCTGTGGATGCGAGCATTCATTTAATGCGCTTTTTTCGAAGTATTGGGAAAAAGCGTATTCAGATGCTTTTAAACGTCTAAAAGATGCCGACCTTGCGAAGGACGTTGTTCAGGAAGTATTTATGCATATTTGGGAAAAGCGCGAAACGCTGCATATCCTGAATCTGCCCGCCTACCTCCATGTCGCTGTTAGAAACAAGGTGTTTAAACAGGTAGAGAAGCAAACATTACACAACCCTTTTTTTGATGCGCTGGAAAATATCCCTTCTAAACATTCCAATGCGGATGAAAACCTGCTATGGAAGGAGTTTTTTGATTCTTACGAAATGTTGGTGAAAAGCCTTCCGGCCAGCCGTCAAACCATTTTTCGCCTGCATTACCAGGAGGATTTAAGCACAAAAGCAATAGCAGCAGAGTTGGGTATTTCGCGGAAGACCGTTCAAAATCAGTTAGGGAAGGTAATGAAGAAGTTAAAGGTATCTTTGCTGCCTTTACTGCCAATGCTTCTGTTTTTTTTAGAAATTGGAGTCGATACCGTTTAGTTAAGCCGTTCCCCAAAATATGCCATAGGTGAACAGACCTATAGCTAATCTATTACCCCATATAGGCATGCTTTCCGGCCAATTGTTATACCTGTGGCACAATTCCTTCTTATTTTTTTGCTGGCGGCCAGTTGCACTATGGGGTGGTTCTTGCATAAATTGCATTGAAAACGGAATAAGAAAAATTTAAAAAAGCGATGGGACTTTATTGCTTTTTGGGGTCATGCATATAACCAATTGCTCAAACTGTTTAAATGGAAAAAAAATACTTTCTCGAATTGCTGGCGAAGCACCGTAAAGGATTAGCAACTGCGGAGGAAAAACAGTTTTTAATAAAATTCTATGATGCTTTTGAGTCCGAAACGGATGTAATAGGCCTGATGGGCGCTGATGAGAAGCAAAAGTTAAAACAGGATATTCAAAACGCATTATGGGGTAAGATTCTGCGACAACCGGAAAAAAACGTGGTAGCACTAAAACCCTGGTATTTGCGCAAGGTTGCGGCGGCGGTGTTTCTGATGGTTTGTGCTGCCAGTATATGGTACCTTTCCGCTAACCGGCATCCACAGGGTAAAGTTGTAGGACAAGCAAAAAAACTGCAACCGGCCAATATTTACGTGGTGTTAAAGGATGGCAGCACGGTAATTTTGAGTCACGGCAGTAAACTTACTTACGCACCAGATTTTGCGAAACGCGAGGTATTCCTTTCCGGGCAAGCTTACTTTGATATTGAACACGATTCATCCCGGCCGTTTGTGGTACATACCGGTAATGTTTTTACCACTGTTTTGGGTACTGCTTTTAATATTAAAGCGCTACCCGGCGAAAAAGTTATTACAGTAACCGTAACCAGGGGCAAGGTAAAAGTAAGTGATGAGCGTAAACTGATAGGTGTAATTGTGCCAAATCAGCAAATTATTTACAACACGAGTGTTGCAAGCGCAACCAAAACCCATATAACAGCGGCTGTTTTTACCGACTGGACAACCAAAAGCAACCTTTATTTAGAAGATGTTACTGTTGCCGAAGCCGCCAGATTGTTTGAGGAGCGGTTTAAAGTGAAGATTGTATTTGGTGATGATAGTATTAAAAATAAACACTTTACTACTTCTTTTGATAACGGGGTGAGCCTCGACAAGGCCTTGATAAGCATCTGTGCTTTTAACGATGCCACATATAGCTATGATAAAGAACGCACACTTATAACCATAAACTCAAAAACCAATTAATTAAACCCTCAACTATGAAGAAAATTTATCTAAACAATCCGTGCAGTTTTATTCTTAAGAGCGCCTCAACAACTCTTTAGGATAAAAAAACCCGCAGAATAGTTCCCCAGGGGAAGCGTATTCCGCGGGCGTGTTTGGCCGTCGACTGCAATCGATTGCTGAACATGTGTTTTAAATTTTTAAAATCAAACCAGACATTAATCACTTAAAACGAACTAAATTATGAATTTTTCTACAATTTATGTGCACCTGCGGCATTTTGTCCAGTTTGTGCTCAGGTTGTGCTTGCCACCCAATCCCAATTTTAAATTAATTATGAGAACAGGGATAGTTACCGTATTTGTGTTCATCACCTCAATTCCAGTTTTTTCGGCCACCACTGCCAAGAGCCAGGTGGTTGAGCAGGTTGAAGTCAATATCTCGCTCAAAAACGAATCGCTGGTGAAGGCCTTCCGCAAAATTGAAGCGCAAAGCCCGTTTCATTTTATGTATCGCAATGAAGACGTTAAGGGCATTCGCAATTTAGAGGTGCCCGCCGGAACCCAGTCGGTAGCAACGTTACTGAAAACCGTGCTTGCAAACACTTCGCTTAATTTTCAGCAAATAGACAACCAGATATTAATAACCCGGGCAGGTACGGAGAGTGTCACAGGCCAAAATCCGCCGGGCAGCATTACCGGAGGGTTTAAGCAGGTAGCAACCGGCAGTATCAAAGGTATCGTTACCGACTCAAAAGGTAACACCCTGCCCGGCGTAACTGTTAGCTTAACCGGAACAGCGTCGCTGGCTAAAGTTACCGATGTTACTGGTGCTTACAGTTTTTCTAACTTACCCGTGGGTAACTATACCATCAGCTTTACGTTTATAGGGTTCACTACCCTGTCTAAACCTGTTGTACTGGCTGATGGGCTTGTGGCAACTGTAAATGCCGTACTTACCGAAAGTACCAGCAGCCTTGATGAGGTTGTTGTAGTAGGGTACGGTACACAAAAGAAAAGAGAGGTAACCAGCGCTATAACTACCGTAAATGCCGAACAGTTCAATAAAGGTAACATCAGCGATGTTGCTCAGTTGCTGCAGGGTAAAGTACCCGGTTTGTCTATTGCACGCCCGGGTGGGGATCCAAATGGTGGCTTCGCTATCCGCTTAAGGGGGTTATCAACCCTTGGCGCAAATACACAGCCGCTTGTTGTATTAGATGGGCAGGTAGGTGCGGATATTAACACGGTTGACCCTAATGATATCAAAAGCATAGACGTATTGAAAGATGGTTCTGCCGCTGCGATTTATGGGACACGCGGATCTGCGGGCGTAATTATCATCACCACCAAGTCGGGCAAAAAGGGCGCATCTAAATTCACCTATAACGTTTCCGGAACCAGCGAGACACCAGCAAAATTTACACAGCACATGAATGCTGCGGAATTTAAAGCACTTGGTAAAGGAACGGATTTTGGATCAAATACCGACTGGAACAAAGAGATCACCCGTACTGCTTATTCTCAGGTGCATAATCTGGGTTTCTCCGGCGGAGATGAACGCACTACGTACAATGCTTCGTTTAACTATCGTAATACCCAGGGTGTTGCTATAACCACAGGCTTCCAGCAGCTTAACGGACGTTTAAATTTAATGCATAAAGCGCTGAATGATAAATTGGTTTTCAATTTAAACATCAACACAACAAGCCGCAACTCGCAGTTTGGGTTTTCCGATGCGTTTAAGTATGCCACCATTTTTAACCCAACAGCACCGGTTCATTCAAAAGATCCGCTTTATGACCTTACCGGTGGCGGCTACTTCGAATCGAACTTTGTTGATTATTCTAACCCGGTTGCGATGCTGAAACAGAACACCAACGAAGCAACCAACAAGAAATTCAATATAGGTGGCACAATAAGCTATGAAATATTGAAGAACCTGAAATTTTCAACACAGTTTTACAAGCAAACTACCAGCAATTACCGCTCCATGTATTCGCCAACTGATGCCTTTATTTCAAGGGGGTTCCCTTTGGGCAGCGGCTTTGGGCGGTCGGGCATTTCCGCCAAGTATGACGATGAAGTGGAGAACATTTTGTACGAGAATACCTTATCGTACGATAAGTCGATTAGAAAATTCGAGCTTTCGGCCATCGCCGGGTATTCTTATCAGGACTTTAAGTACACTGGTTTTGATGCCCAGGGCGGTAACTTTGTAACCGATGCGTCGGGCCAGAATTTTGCTGCAGCGCTTGATTTTAAGAACGGTATAGGCGTAGTAGAAAGCTATAAAAATGGAAACAAGCTTATCTCTTTCTTCGGTCGTGTAAAAGTAAATTACGACAACATTGCGTTCCTTTCTGCCAGTTTAAGGCGTGATGGTTCTACCGAGTTTGGTGAGAACAACAAATGGGGGCTATTCCCGGCTGTAAGCGCTGGTTTGGATATCAGTAAGATGGTTGATATATCTTTTGTTACCAACTTAAAATTAAGAGGTAGCTATGGTGTTACCGGTGCATTGCCACCATTCCCTTACCTATCATTAACCACGCTAAGTAACAGCGGTGGTACTTATTACGGCGGCGGCGGTAATTACTTTAGCACCTATGCCGGTACACGTAACCCTAACCCCAACCTGAAATGGGAGAAAAAAGCGGAAACAGATATAGGTTTGGATTTCACATTATTCAACAGCAGGCTAACCGGTTCGATAGATTATTTCAACCGTAAAACAAACGACTTGATCTTTAACGTAACCGTGCCATCTCCGCCGGCTTTGTTTAACAATACCTGGTTAAACATTGGCGAACTAAGCAACTCCGGTGTCGAAGTGGCCTTGAGTTATGAAGCAATACGGGGGAAAGACTTTACCTGGACAGTAGGTGGAAACGTTTCCAGCTACCATGTAGTGTTAACAAAACTTATCGACGCGCTGAAAGGCTCGTACGTGGGTGCAACTAACCTGGGTACTCCGGGGCAGGAGGCAACACAACTAACCCGCGCAGTTGCAGGCCAACCCATTGGTTTGTTGTATGGGCCTAAATATGTTGGCGTTGATGCAAATGGGGTGTACCAATACGATGACGGTAAAGGCGGCACAATCGGCTTAGCCGATGCTCCGCGCCAGATCATTGGTAACGGTTTGCCTAAATACGAGTTTGGTATCACTAATAACTTTAAATATAAACAGTTCGATCTGGGTTTCTTTCTGCGCTCTTCTATCGGCCACCAGCTGATTAACACCTTCCGCGCGTTTTACGAAAACCCTAACGTGGCAACCAGTTACAACATCGTAAACACTAAATTCTTTAACCCCAAGGTAACCGACGGTGCAGCGTACAGCAGCTATGACGTAGAGAAGGCTTCGTTCCTGAAACTGGATAACGCTACGTTTGGTTATACCTTCCAAATCGGAAAGTCGAGCAAACCAGGGATGATCAGCAGCTTAAGGGCTTTCGTTTCGGGCCAAAACTTGTTTACAATTACCAACTATACCGGTGTTGATCCGGAGGTAAGGTATGCCGATAACAACAACGTACTGGCACCAGGTATCGATAGGAGGGAGACCTGGGTTTACACCCGGTCGTTCACCCTCGGCGTAAACATTGGCTTTTAATAATATTAAGTTTTTAATTTAAAATATTAGCGAATTATGAAACATACATCATTAACTAAATATTGGGTTCTTGCCGTCTTGTTTGTTGCCGCATCGTGCACGAAACTTGATGAGAAAGCACTGCTTTACGACCAGGTTACCGAAGCAGACTTTTACAAAACCGATAAGCAATTAGCTTCTGCCGTAGGAGCTGCATATTCTACTATATACGGCTATAATGGCGCATTTTTTAATTTGAATGAGGTTACCACCGATGAAGTAGTGGTACCTACACGCGGGGCCGACTGGGGCGACGGCGGCCACTGGGTGCGTTTAAAAACGCACAAAACCAACAGTACCGATTCGCAGCCCGCCAACGGCTGGAACTTCGGTTTCGGCGGTGTAACAACCTGTAACAAGTTACTGGCTGCGCTTGCCGTAAGTAAATCACCAACGGCGGTTACCTATGTTGCCGAATTGAAAGCGCTGCGCGCCATTTACTATTACTGGCTGCTGGACCTTTTTGGCAATGTGCCCATCACGACCGATTTTTCTGAAACCGCTCCACCGGCCACCAAACCCCGTGCAGAAGTGTATGCTTTTATTGAAAAAGAATTGCTTGAGAACGTAGATAAATTGCCAAAGATTGGTACCGGCGATGGCCCGTATTATGGCCGTGTTACTTACTACGTGGTACAGGCTACCCTTGCTAAATTGTATCTGAACGCGCAAACTTACACAGGCACGCCTCAGTATGACAAGGCTTTGGCAGCTTGCGACATCATTATCAACTCCGGAAAGTATCAACTGATGAACAATTATGCGGACATCTTCTCCCGCAATAACATTGGGTCTACCGAATCTATCTGGGCTATCCCATTTGATGGCGTAAAAGCAGGAGGTTTTAACCTGAATATGGAAACCTTGCACCTGCAAAGCCAAAACACTTACCAGATGAACAATCAACCCTGGAACGGTTTTGCCTCCGTACAGGAATTCTACCAGTCGTATATCGATCCGGCACAAAACCCGGGCCCACAAGGTACTGTTGTGGGTTTAGATCCAAAAGGAACGCCAACAACCGGTACACTGGATAAAAGGATGCTGAACAACTTTATTGTTGGCCCGCAGTTTCAGGCTGACGGTGTTACGCCGTTAACGGATGGTGGCGCTGATAAAACCGATCCGGATGGTGAGCCTATCACATTAACACCTTATGTGAACGAGCTGCAGCCCAATGCCTGGAGGCAAGCAGGTGCCCGCATTGGTAAATGGCAGTTTTACAAAGGCATGTTAACCAGTTTGGATAACGATTTGGCTATTTACCGTTATGCCGATATCCTGCTAATGAAAGCCGAACTGCTTGCCCGCAAAAGCGGTAACTGGAACGATCCTATTACATTAGCTCTCGTAAATCAGATACGCACCGTGCATGGCGGGGTTTCACCTTTGCCGAGTTTAACTGCAGAAACATTCCTGGCCGAACGCGGCCGAGAAATGTTTGCCGAAAGCTACCGCAGGCAGGACATGCTGCGCTTTGGAACGTACAATAGCAAATACCGTTTCCACGATGCAGACGCAAGCACAAATGTTAATATTTTCCCGATACCGGAGCCGCAGATAAATGCAAATCCAAACCTGAAACAAAACCCTGGTTATTAAAGTGATAATATAGTTAAAATTGGTAATTGGTTCTACGGAAAGCAGATGATTTATTATTTGCTTTCCGTTGTTTTAGGCATGGCAGTGTTTGACGGCGATAGCTGCCTTTATAGGTATTAAGAAGATAACACGGCATTGCTGAGGGAATAGGATACATGATAGACGGTGTTTTAAAATATTGTTCGAGGTACATTTCCCCTTTACTACTGAGGTTGTTTGTACGCCGTAGTGAACGCACAGGCATTGCTGCGATCTTGCTTTCAGCAATATGTTTAATAGGTTGTAATAATACACCGCCGGTAACGGCCATTAAATTGTTTTCTGAGTTGCCCGCAACGGGTACCGGAATTTTGTTTGCCAACAATGTAGCCTACACCGAACAGCTGAATGTTTATACTTACCGCAATTTTTATAACGGAGGCGGCGTAGCCATTGGCGATATGAATAACGATGGATTGCCCGATGTTTTCTTCTGCGGCAACCAGCAATCTAACAGGCTGTACATAAACGGCGGCAATTTTAAATTTACCGATGTAACTGTTAAAGCCGGCCTGTCTTCGGCGGGGGTTTGGTCTACCGGCGTTACCCTGGCCGATGTTAACGGTGATGGCTGGCTGGACATTTATGTTTGTAAATCCGGAGATTTTTCCGGTAAAAATCGCAGCAATCAGCTATTCATCAATAACGGTAACCTAACCTTTACCGAAAAGGCTGCTGAATATGGTCTTAATAATAAAGGGTTGTGTACCCACGCTGTTTTCTTTGACTATGATAAAGACGGCGATTTGGATTGCTACTTGCTCAACAACTCATTCCGTTCGGTAGGGAACTACGATCTGATAAAAGATCAGCGCAATATTCCAGATCCGCTTGGCGGGAACAAATTATACCGCAATGATAACGGGCACTTTACCGATGTTACACAGCAAACCGGCATTTATAGTAGTAAAATTGGGTTTGGCCTGGGCGTAACTATTGCTGATGTAAATAACGATGGCTGGGACGATATCTACGTATCAAACGATTTTTTCGAGCGCGATTATTTATATATCAATAACCGGAATGGTACATTTAAAGAATGCCTTCCAGATATGATCAGGGAATTAAGCCTCAACTCCATGGGCGCAGATATTGCTGATATCAACAACGATGGCCTTCCGGATATTTACGTTACCGATATGCTGCCTGAACCGGAGCGTAGATTAAAGACCAAAACCGCGTTTGAGAGTTGGGATAAATACCAGTCCGATTTGGATAACGGTTACTACCAGCAATTCCTGCGTAATGTATTGCAATTGAACAGGGGAACTGCGCCGGGCAGTACGCACCAGGTTCATTTCAGCGAGATCAGCCGTCTTGCGGTCGTGCAAGCTACCGACTGGAGCTGGGGGGCGCTGATTACCGATATGGATAACGATGGGTTTAAAGATATTTTTGTGAGCAACGGCATTTTTAAGGACCTTACCGATCAGGATTATATCCAGTTTATGGCCAACCCCGTGGAGGTGCGCCGGATGATGGGCCGCGAAAAAGAGGCGATTAAAAAGCTGATAGACCTGATGCCTTCGGAGGCAGTACCGAACTATGCTTACCATAACAACGGGAACCTTACGTTCAGCAACAAGGCAGCGGATTGGGGGCTTGATCAACCGGGGTTCTCCAATGGCTCTGCTTACGGCGATTTGGACAACGACGGGGCGCTAGACCTGGTTGTGAACAACGTGAACATGCCGGCGTTTGTGTACCGCAACAATAGTCGCAAGCTCCACCCGGAGAACAAATACCTCAAGGTAGTGCTCCAGGGCGAAGGGAAGAACCGCTTTGGTACCGGCAGCCATGTAACGGTTTATTACAACCATACACTAAGCTACCAGGAGCAAATGCCCGCACGCGGTTTTGAATCCAGTGTGGACAACCGGCTCAACTTCGGGCTTGGGAAAACCAACCTGATCGATTCAGTACTGGTGAAATGGCCCGATGGAAAACAAAAACTGCTGAAAAGTGTACAGCCCAACCAAACGATAACGATAAAGCAAAGCGAATCGGCACTGCCGTTAAAAACGAAAGCAGCACCGGCACCAAAGCCGCTGTTCAGCCAAAGCGCAGACAATTACGGCATCGGTTTTAAGCATACGGAGAACGAATACGTGGACTTCGACCGGGAGAAGCTCATCTTCCAGATGCACTCTACCGACGGCCCCCGGATGGCGGCAGGCGACGTGAACGGTGATAAACTGCAGGACTTTTACATCTGCGGCGCAGCTGGGCAGCCTGGTGCGCTGTACATCCAAACAAGGGATGGGCGGTTCAAAAAGAGCAACGAAGCACTGCTGGAGAAAGACAAAGGGAGCGAAGATACCGACTGCCTGTTCTTTGATGCCGACGGCGACGGAGACCAGGACCTTTATGTTTGCAGCGGCGGG
>NZ_JBFUEA010000025.1:0-55997 GCF_056404435.1 Mucilaginibacter sp. P2_D11 | reverse complement strand
CACCTGGTTTCCCTTAATCAAAATGGACTGCAGGTTATGTTATATATGACATTGATAACCAGTATGCTGGTGTTGATCTACAAAAAAGGGAATAAACAGGGCTATAAAACTTCCAAAAGACGATTTGCTATGGAAGTCAGAGACTTGGCAATCGCTCTGATCGTTATACAATGCGGCGGTGATCCAGGCCTCTTTTTTAAAACATAAAAAATGGCCGGAATTTCTTCCGACCATTCGTGCCCCGCAGGCAGCCCTTTTTATTTACTGTTGAAAGAGATACCGAACTATTCTTTTTCGGTTTTGGCAGTATCATTGATGCCGGCTTCTGCAATTTGGGTAAGCAGGCTATCACAGGCTTTTTCTTCATTAAGTGTTGCTTGCAGCAAATCCGCAGCTTCTGAGTAACCAAGTGTCAATGCCAACGTCCGCAGGGTACCGTACGATGCAATTTCGTAATGCTCAATCTTCTGCGCGGCAGATATGATGCCGGCATCGCGGGTTAAGGTACCTTTCTCGGTCTCGCCTACAATTTCATCGCCTTCTTTTAAAAGCCCGGCCATAGCTTCACATTTTACGGCTACTGCTTTTTCATCTATCGATGCAAAGGCGCTTTCCAGGCGTGTGATGTGGTTTTCTGTTTCGGCGATGTGCGCTTCTATTGCGTTTTTAAGCTCATCAGAAGTTGCGGCTTTTTGCATTTTAGGCAAGGCTTTCACAAGGTGCTTTTCTGCCCAATAAATGTCTTTCAGTTCATCTAAAAATAATTCGTTCAGGGCCGAGTCTTCAACCACATCGGTCATCTCGGGTGCTTTTTTGGCGCTTGGTGCTGTTTTAGTAGTTGCCATGGCTTTATGTTTTTGATTTTGTTTTATATGGTATAAACACAACCGGCAACTATTGGTTTTAGTTACTATGTAATTAATTTAATTATAACGATTTGTTGCGTGGCATAGCAATATTTACCTATGCCTCCTGAAATGCGGTTTCCGCCAGCACACTATCTGCCAAAATAGTTCGGCTGTGCTAAGCACTGCAATGGCAAAAAGCGCAGCTTTTACGCCGCCGCCTTCGGATGCGAAGGCCCCGGCCAAGGCGATGAAATATACGCCGAATGGCAACAACGCCGCCACACAAAGCCCTGCGGTGCTTAGAGGTATGCGGAAAGGGCGCTTGGTATCAGGCTCGGTAATGCGCAGGCGGATAAGCGAGATATACTCCAGCGAGAGGCCCGCACCGTAAACGGTCACGTCGATAATCAGCAATTCGGCCAGGGGCCATAATATCATGACGCTGACCACCAGCGAGCAAAGGATGATAGAAACATACGGCGTACGGAACCGCGAATGCAACATATTTAGTCGTTTGGGCAACAGGCCATCGGCCGCCATGGCCTTGGGCACGCGTGATACCGAGAGCAACACCGCAGCATAAATGCCCAATGAACTGGCCATGCCGCCCGCCGCCAAAATTGCACCGAGCCAATGCCCGCCAATCAGTTGGCCAAGAGCAGGGAAGCCCTTGTCAAAAAAAAGCTGATGGCCAATGCCCGATTGTATGGCTACTGCTACCGCAAAGAAGTAAACCACCATTACCAGCGCAAAGGCGATAAAAGTAGCCCTGAGGTAAGAGCGCACGGGTTTCTCCACCTCCTCGGCATAGGTGGTGATGTTATCCCAACCCAGGCAGTTCCACATGACGAAATAAAGCGACATGCCGAAGGATGGGAACGACAGACTATGCAAGGTTTGATGAGGTATGGCCAGGCTGCCGCCATGCTTGTAAATGGCCATCACAAACAAAACGATAAGCGGCGACAATACCGCCGCACCCAGGAATAAGGCCACCCGGCCCACGGGGACTATCCCCAATATATTGAGCCCTGCCGATGCCCAGATGATGCAGAGGCAAACGGGTATGCGGTATGCTGCTATCCCCGGGAAAAAGAAGGATGCATAAATCACGAAGAGTCCGGGGTATATGGCCAGGTCAACAAAGGTGTAGATCCATGTCCACCAGCCTTCGTAAAAGCCCCAGCGTGTACCCAGCGCGTGCTTAACCCATTTGTAATAACCGCCGGTAACGGGCATCATGCTGTTGAGTTCTATCACGGTGAAAATGGCAGGCACATCCCACAGCAGCGGTGTTACCAGCAATATCAGGATGGCAGAATGGTTGCCTGCATAGGCCAGTAATTGCTCCAACCCGTAGGGCCCGCCGGATACCGTAAAGAATATCAACGCAACCAGTTGATAGGGTTTTATCTTTCGGTTTAAGGCGGGCTGCTGCATGGGCTATAAAAATATCATAAAATAGGGATTTGCGAAATATTGAGTGCATTTTGCCATCCCCATAATAAACCAAGTGTTCCACTTTGCGAGTGGAACACTTATTTTTTAATTAGCATTGATTATCAGTGCTTTACTTAATTAAGTGGAACGCTTTGGAACACCCTGCTTGTTTAAGTAACCTGTGCAATGCTTTAGTTTACACTTACTTAAACAAAACAGACAAAAACAAGCGAAACACTTTTTAAAACAAAAGTGGAACACCTAATGTAAACCCTAAACCGGACTAACCGCTTCTTGTAGATACAAAGCCATAGGGTCGATTGTGGAATTGGTCTGAGATTCTTTGCGGCTCCGCGCGAACTACCGTTGTTGTGTCGATGTGCTATCACGCTCTCTACAGGAATCCTTCGAATTACCCAAGCCCTTGCGCGCATTGTTTCTTAAAAGCCAATCCCGCAATTTATCCCGTGTTTTTAAAACCAAATCGCTTTTAAATCGTATATTTGTAATGATTATAAATAATACCACCATAATTAAATAGACTGCTGTGATAATACTCATCTTCTTTATTGCCCACTGGTTTTTATCCCTGTTCTTCCAAACGTTTTTCCTGCACAGATACGCTTCGCACAAAATGTTTACTACAAATAAATTTTTTGAACGGACGTTTTACATAATGACCTACGTTTTTCAGGGTTCATCGTTTTTAAACCCAAGGGCTTACGCCATTATGCACCGCGAGCACCATGCATACAGCGATACCGAGAAAGACCCGCATTCACCGCATTTTTTCACCGATGTTTTTCAGATGATGTGGCATACCGTGTTAAGCTACCGCGACCATATCAAACGTTTAAAAGAACCGGAGGAACGCTTTAAAGGCAACTACCCCGAATGGAAATTCCTGGATTATATTGGTTCGTCTATCGTTTCCCGCTTAATCTTCGGCGGCTTATACATAGCTTTTTACGTGCAGTTTGCAACTGCGTGGTGGATGTTCCTGCTAATCCCTATCCATTTCATGATGGGCCCAATCCACGGCGCTATTGTAAACTGGTGCGGCCATAAATACGGTTATGCTAACTTCGATAACAACGATAAATCAAAAAACACTACGCCTTTCGACTTTTTTATGTTGGGCGAATTGTTCCAGAATAACCATCATAAACGCCCAAACAATGCAAACTTCGGCGCCAAATGGTTCGAGATAGACCCGGTTTATCCGGTAATGAAACTGATGCACTGGGCCAGGATTATCAGGCTCCGAAAGGCATACTTGTAACAGAAGCAAGAAATTAGATACAAGAATCAAGAAAGACGGGAATCGAAAGATATCCCGTCTTTTGCTTTTGAGTGAAGTTTAGTTATTCCTTCTACTGGTGCTTGTCGTGCTGTTTCTTAATATCTTGATTTCTGGCTCTTGCTATCTTGCTTCTTTCTGAGGCTGTCTTTTATCTTCCGGCAAAAATCTATATTTGCCCTCATGAAAGTATCGGTATTAGCGCAAAATTTAAGCGGCTCTGAAATTATTAAGATAGCAGGCGAAATAAATGAGTTGAAAAAACAGGGGCAGAACATCGCAAACCTCACCATCGGCGATTTCGACTCGAATATTTACCCTATCCCTACCGAACTGAAAGAGGGCATTATTGATGCCTACAACCACAACCAAACCAATTACCCCCCGGCAGATGGGATGCTTAGCCTGCGCGAAAGCGTTGCGGGTTTCCTCAAGAGCCGCCTGGGTTTAGCATACGCGCCCAATGAAATATTGATTTCGGGCGGTTCGCGCCCATTGATATACTCTACTTACCTGGCTTTGATAGATCCGGGCGACTGGGTGGTTTTCCCGGCACCATCGTGGAACAATAACCACTACTGCGACCTTACCGGTGCGGAGCCCATCATCGTAAACACCCGTGCCGAAAACAACTTTATGCCTACGGCAGATGAATTGCGCCCGCATATTAAAGGCGCAACGTTGCTGGCCCTGTGCTCGCCCTTGAACCCAACCGGCACGATGTTCAGCAAGAAGGACCTGGAGGAGATTTGCGACCTGGTGATTGAAGAAAACAAAAGCCGCCCCGCAAGCCAAAAACCTTTGTATTTATTATACGACCAGATATACTCGCAACTAACCTTTGGCGAATACAAACATTACGATCCGGTAACCCTTCGCCCCGAATTGAGGGACTACACCATATTTGTAGATGGCGGTTCTAAATGCTTTGCCGCAACCGGCGTGCGTGTAGGCTGGGGCTTTGGCCCGGCAGCAATCATCAACCACATGAAAGCCATCGTTGGCCACATGGGGGCCTGGTCGCCCAAGGCAGAGCAGGTTGCCATGGCCGAATATTTAAAAAACGAACCTGTTGTTGATACCTTCCTGGATAAATTAAAGGCCGACATACAAGCCAGCCTGAGCACCCTGCACGTGGGTTTCCAGGCGTTAAAAGCCGAAGGCTTCGCTATAGATTCCATTGTGCCGATGGGGGCGATATACCTCACTGTTAAAGTTGATTATATAGGCAAAACAACCCCCGATGGCAAAGTGCTCGCCAACTCGGCCGATGTAAACTTTTACCTGATCAAAGAAGCAGGCGTAGCGTTAGTGCCATTCTCTGCCTTCGGTACAGATGATGTGAACCCTTGGTTCCGCGTATCTGTAGGGGCAAGTACCCTGCAAGAGGTTGAAGATTTATTGCCGAGGGTGAAAGCGGCGTTGGCGAAGCTGGTGTAATAAAAAACTAAGCCAAATTGTCATTGCGAGGAGCAGCGGGGTGGTGGTGTGAGGGCGCGACGCGGCAATCTCATAGGACAAGCACCGCTGCTTTGCACGTTTGTTAAATGTCCTATGAGGTTGCCACTCTATCGCTCGCAATGACAAAACTGAAATGATGTAAACCGCGAACTGACCTAAGCCGCACTGGATATAAACTTCGCCAAACTCCTTTTCGCCACGGGCAATAAAGTTTGCTCCAGCGGGAAAGCAATATCGCTTTGCACATAATATACGGCCGGGTTGGGCAGGTGCTTGCGGCGGCGGATCAGGTCGAGCTTGATATTTTCCGGTGTGTTCACGATGCCTTGCTCATAGGTTTCTACAAACTGCACATTAATGCCTCGGAATTTATCATCCTTATTTTCAAAAATAGTTACCTGGTATTCGTAAATGTAATTGGTGCATTCCTTGCCGTTTCGCAGGCTAAAATACCCATGGTAAGGCATTAAGGGCACCAGGCCGATAGGGTCGATAACGAGACGGCTTTCAACAAAATCATAAATTTCTTTGCCCGTTTGTATAGCAGGGTTCATCTTGGCAAGCGCGTAATAAATAATGCTTTCAATTTCGGCCATCGAGTTATCATCCTGCACTATTTTTTGGTAAGTAAGCTTCACGGCATCTATATCTGCCTTGGTTAGGCGCTGCGGAAAAGTTTGCTGCAAGGCGGTTTTGTTGTTCCTGAAATCGAGCAGGTTGTTGTAGTGGAATATCAGATCGCTCAGGTTTGGGTATAAGCGGCTTTTATCAAAATGGCGGTTTATCTCCTGCAGGTAATCCAACAAAATGTATTTTTTATGCTCAAAATCTATCGAGCCTTCTACGAACCAGTTAATGCCTAATGATTTCATACGTTTACCAATTTACGATTAGCTTAAATTAAATAAAAAACGTCAATTTGCAGCATGCAATCAGGAACGCTTTTTTTAATACCCGTACCCCTCGCCGATGATGCTGCTGCAAAATCGCACACGCCGTACCTCGTCGACACCATAAACGCCGTAAAAGAATACATTGTGGAGAACGAAAAAACCGCCCGCCGCTTTTTAAAGGAGGCCGGTTTGAAGACCCCACAAAGCGAGCTGTTGATACACGATTATGGCAAGCATAACCGCGACAGTGGCCTAAAGGAGTTCTTTACCGGTTTGATGGCTGGCAACGATGTTGGTTTAATGAGCGAGGCAGGCTGCCCCGGCATTGCCGACCCCGGTGCCGATATTGTAGCCGAAGCGCACCGCAAAGGCATCAAGGTAGTGCCTTTGGTGGGCCCAAGTTCTATATTGCTTGCGCTGATGGCATCTGGCTTTAACGGACAAAGCTTTACCTTCCACGGGTACATCCCCATTGATAAAGTAGAACGCGCCAAAAAAATAAAGGAGATGGAGGTGTTGGCCGATAAGAAGCAAACGCAGATATTTATTGAAACGCCCTTCCGAAACGATAGTATGCTGGAAGATGTGCTTAAACACAGCAAGCCGCAAACCAGGCTTTGCATTGCCTGCGACATCACCGCCTCTACTGAATTCATCAAAACCCTTACCATTGCCGACTGGAAGAAGCAAGTGCCCGACTTGCGCAAGCGGCCGGCTATCTTTTTGTTGTTCCACGCCTGATAAGCCATGATACCGCTGCCGAAACATACACAGGTGCTTCTTGTAGGCGCAGGCCCATCCGGCCTGATGATGGCTGCGCAATTGCTGCGCTACGGCATAGTACCGCTTATCATAGATACCCGGCAGGGGCCAACTGCCCAAACAAAGGCATTGGCGGTGCAGGCCCGATCCATGGAGATCTATAGGCAAATGGGGCTTTCCGGGCAGGCACTTAAAGAAGGCAAGCTAGCTGCCGGGGCGGTATTGCACCGTGGGGATACCGTTATGGCCCGCATCCCCCTCAAAGAGATAGGCGCAGGGCAAACACCGTTTCCCTACGTTTTTATGCTGCCGCAGAGCAAAAACGAGCGCATTCTGCTGGATTATCTTACGCTAAACTGCTGCCCGGTTTACTGGGAAACATCGCTTAATACGCTAAGCCAAACAGCAGATGGTGCGGATGCAGTACTACAAACAGGCGATGCCACCCACACCCTCCATGCCGATTATGTGATTGGCGCCGATGGCGCGCATAGCGTGGTACGCAAGCAATTGGGCATACCCTTTAGTGGCGATACTTACGCGCATAAGTTTTACCTGGCCGATATTAAATTCAAAGATGGCTTTGACGATGACTGCCTGCATATGTTCCTATCAAGCGGTGGTTTTGCGGCGTTTTTCCTGATGCCCGAGGAACGGACTTACCGCGTTGTGGGCAATCTGCCTGCGGCACTGGATAAGGATGGCGTTACTTTTGAAGAGGTATTGCCGCATCTGCGTGCCGTTACCGCCCAGCCGCTTAATGTAGAGGACAAAAACTGGTTCACCGTGTACAAGCTGCACCATCGCATGGCCGATAAATTCAATGAGGGCCGCTGTTTTTTAATCGGCGATGCCGCGCACATCCACTCGCCGGTAGGCGGACAAGGCATGAACACCGGACTGCAGGATGCCTACAATCTGGCCTGGAAACTGGCCGGCGTAGTAACCGGACAATTGAAGCCAGGCATATTAAACAGCTACGCCGAAGAACGCATGCCTGTGGCCCGCGCTTTACTTAAAAGTACCGATAGGGCTTTCAATATCGTTACCTCGCAAAACATTTTCGCCAATTTGTTCAAACGTTTTGTCGTTCCACGGTTGCTTAAATATGTCTGGAAAAAGGATAAGATGCGCACGGAGATTTTCAGGGGCCTGTCGCAGATAGGTATCAGCTATCGCGATAGCAAACTAAACCTCCACTTGAGCCACAACAGTAAAATAAAAGCAGGCGACAGGCTACCCTACCTGGAGATATTCGACGAGAAGAAACAAGAGCTGACCGATATACACACCTGGTGCAGCAAGCCCGGGTTCACGCTGATAACCATCGGCATTGTGCAGGAAAACTACTTGTTTGCCCTTGCCAAATGGATTACGCAGGAATATAACCTGACGCTCAACTTTTTCCACTTGCCCCCATCAGACAAAAACCAGCACATCCTCGATACCTTCGAGATACGCCCGGGCCAGCGCAAGGCCCTCATCATACGCCCCGATATGTACATCGGGTACGTAAACGATATCATCGATATAGAAATGATGGACAATTACCTGCGGGATGTGGTAGGATTTGTCGGGTGAGCCCCCTAACCCCCTGAAGGAGGAACTTTTGATTAGCGGGACCGACTAACTATTGGCATTGGGTTAAAGCCCCACACTTCGATACCGTGCCGGTTGAACCCCATAGTGCGCTTTAAACGCGCGGCAAAAAGCACTCGCGTTTTCAAATCCGCATCTCCAGGTAATCTCATGTATTGGCTTATTGGTATGTTTCAACAGTCCCACGGCCCGCTTAAGCCTTACCTCAATCAAATACTGATGTGGAGTAGTGTTAAAAACTGCCTTAAACTGCCTGATTAATTGGGGGATTGACAAGCAGGAAATGCTACTTATTGCCTCTAAATCGGGTTGTTCCATATAGTACGATTCTATCACGTCCTTCGCCACGCATAACCGCTTATATATTTCAATCCTGGTATGTTGTTTTACCGCGTTTATGCCGTTTGCATGGCTTATCCCCGATATCTGTGTGCTGATCAAATGACGCAAAATAAACACAAGGTATTCATCAACCATAGCGTTATTATATCCATAGCTGTTAAGCGATGCGATCAGATCCTTTAATTTTACTTGTAACGCGGTATCAATGTCGTTCAGTGTTTGAAAGAACTCCGGGTTTACCCGGCCGGCCGTAAACGGGTCATCAAGCAGAGATCCTTCCTGATGGCGCATGTCGCGAAACACAGCCGACGCGAACTCTTCTTTAAAAAAAACCGACACGCTCCTTACTGCTTCACCGCTATCTATCCGGGAGGAATAAGCCTGATTGTTGTTCATGATCAGAAATTTCCCCGGCCTTACGGCGATGTGCCGGTGGCCTATGCCGTACCATTCTTCCCCGCTTATTACCGTTTTAAAAGACAGGCAGCCAACGTGGTGATCGCACATACTATAACTGCTCAGCGCATTAAAAATAATGTTTTGTTTTTTAAACCGACTAAAATGCGATTGTTCATCAAAACCTGGTTTAGCGTGATCTGGAAAGCTATCGAAATACATATCCTTAGTTAATTGAACGTATCCGTTTGTTTTGGTGGCCTATTGTAATTGATCATTTGTGCACATTTTTCGCCTGTTTAAAAACATATCCTTGCAGCTGTTACGGGTTCGAAGGCAAAAGGACAGCTAAAAACTTAAAATCATTTAGAAATTTATATGGAAATAAAAAACACAACAAACTTAATTTTTACTGCCGCGCGTTATACCAAAAAACTAAGCCTGCTGCTATTTTTTTGCCTGTCGTCGGTTGCCGTAATTGGCCAAAATATAAGGTACGATACCATACGTTATGCAAAAGAATACTACCAAAAGCGTGTAGCTACTTTTAACAGCGAAAAGGTAGTGAAATATAAAGTTATATTTTTAGGGAATAGCTTAACGCAATTTGGCGACTGGGGTAAACTTTTAGGCGATTCTACAGTAATTAACAGGGGAATTGCAGGCGACAATACTTATGGTGTTTTAGCGCGTTTGAACGACATCATGATTCGTAAGCCGGAGAAGCTTTTTATCGAAATTGGAATAAACGATATCTCCCAAAACATTCCTCAACCAATCATCATAAAAAACATACTGTCAATTGTGAAACAGGTTCACAAAAATTCGCCCGGCACAAAGGTTTATATTACAAGTATTTTACCAACAAACGATGATGTGAAAACAGAGTATCCGGCATCGTATCATAAAAACAAGCAGATAAATTTTATAAACAGCGAATTAATACGGCATGCGGATGCGGTAAATTACACTTACATCGATTTAAATAGCTGGGTTAAAGATAAAAAAGGAGACCTGGACATGAGGTATGCAAAGCCCGACGGAATTCATCTTAGTCAACAGGGTTACGACATATGGGTAAAACTTATCAACAAGGAAATACAATAAGGGCAAGAAATTTTGTTTTCATTGTGGCCAGCTTGCATTAAATGCAGGTATTTGCGAGAGAAAAGTGATAGAACAAAAAAGCTTGCCGTATTACCGACAAGCTTAAATATTTCAATACACAAGTGAGCAACGGCTAACTGAGCACTGCCCACTGCAAACTATTTTTTCACCCAGCCATCCTTCAACGTCACCGTGCGGTTAAACACCAGTTTATCTGCAGTTGAGTTCTTATCCAACGTGAAATAACCTTTACGCATAAACTGCACCGGGGTGCCAATTTTGGCGTTGGCCAAATCGGGTTCTATATAAGCTGCGGTTAACACGTGCAGGCTGTTGGGGTTGATATAATCTTTAAAATCGCCGTCCTCATTGCTGGGGTCTTCCACCTGGAAAAGGCGGTCGTACAGGCGCACTTCGGCAGTTTTGCCGTGCTCTACGCTCACCCAGTGGATGGTACCCTTAACGTTGATGCCGCTGGTGTCGTTACCGCTTTTCGATTCGGGAATGTAGGTGCAATGTATCTCAGTGATATTGCCATCAGCATCCTTAACCACGCTTTCGCCTTTAATGATGTAGGCGTTTTTGAGGCGCACCATACCACCAATGCTCAGGCGGAAGTATTTCTTGGCCGGCACTTCCATAAAGTCCTCGCGCTCTATCCATATCTCGCGACCGAATGGAAACTCGCGACTTCCATCGCCACCTTCCACTTCGGGGTTATTCTCACCCTGGAAGGTATCCGTTTTACCTTCTTCGTAGTTGGTAATTACCAGCTTCACCGGGTCCAACACGGCCATACGGCGCCAGGCGGTTTTGTTCAAATCCTCGCGGATGCAAAACTCCAGCAAGCCCACATCAATCATGTTCTCGCGTTTGGCAACGCCAATGCGTTCGCAAAACTCGCGGATGCTGGCAGGCGTGTAGCCACGCCGGCGCAGCCCGCTAATGGTAGGCATGCGCGGGTCGTCCCAGCCGTCAACGTGACCATCGGTAACCAGTTGCAGCAGCTTGCGCTTGCTCATCACCGTATAATTCAGGTTCAAACGGGCAAACTCGTATTGCTTGCTTGGGAACAGGTTCAGTTTCTCGATAAACCACTCGTACAGCGGGCGGTGGGGGATGAACTCCACTGTGCATATCGAGTGCGTAATTTCTTCAATGGCATCGCTTTGCCCGTGCGCAAAATCGTACATCGGGTAAATGCACCAGGCATCGCCTGTCCTGTGATGGTGGGCATGCTTAATGCGGTACATCAAAGGGTCGCGCAAGTGCATGTTTGGCGAAGCCAGGTCAAGCTTGGCACGCAGCACTTTGGCTCCGTCGGGGTATTTGCCGGCTTTCATATCGGCAAACAGCTGCAGGTTCTCCTCAACGCTGCGGTTGCGGTACTCGTTACCTACGCCCGGTTCAGTTGGCGTACCTTTTTGTATGGCAATTTCCTCAGCGCTGCTGTCATCAACGTAGGCGAGGCCTTGTTTGATTAGCTCAGCGGCAAGGTCATATAGTTTATCGAAATAGTCGGATGCGTAAAGCTCTTCGGCCCAGTCGAAACCAAGCCATTTTACGTCTTCTTTGATGCTATCCACATACTCCACATCCTCTTTTACAGGGTTGGTATCGTCGAAACGGAGGTTGGTTTTACCGCCGTAACGCTGCGCCAGCCCAAAGTTCAGGCATATCGATTTTGCGTGTCCGATATGCAAATAACCATTGGGCTCGGGCGGGAAACGGGTTAAAACCCTGCCGCCGTGCTTACCTTCGGCAATATCGCCCTCAACAATTTCCTCTATAAAATTCAGTGATTTTTCTTCGCTCATGGTATCTCTAACAGGCTGCAAAAGTACGGAAAAATTGGCTGTCTGAACTCGAATTTAACGAATTTTAGGAATTGGCAGAATGATGGTTAAGCGTTTTAAATTCTGTGAATTCGCCTAATTCTTTAAAATTAGAGTTCAGACGAAAATAGCCTGCAAAGCTCTGTGCCTCTCTGCGACTCCTCTGCGTGCTCTGTGGTTAAAAACTCCCGCCGAAGAAGACGCAAAATATTGCGTCTCTACCAATCAGAAACAATTTTCTTACTTTTACCACCAACCAACCGCCGTTTACCATGAGCGATACCCAATTCAACCGCCCCATTCGTGTTTTAGTAGCCAAAGTAGGGCTGGATGGGCACGACCGCGGCGCACGCATCATCGCTACCACCCTGCGCGATGCGGGTATGGAGGTAATCTACACTGGCCTGCGCCAAACCCCCGAAATGGTGGTGAATACCGCGCTGCAGGAAGATGTGGACGCTATTGGTATCAGTATCCTCTCGGGCGCACACATGACGGTCTTCCCCAAGGTAATGGCACTTATCAAACAAAAGGGAATGGATGATGTGCTCCTCACCGGGGGCGGTATTATACCTGCTGATGATATGGCAGAACTCAAAAAAATAGGCGTAGGCGAACTCTTCCCGCCCGGTACCAGTACGGCAGATATCGTAAAATACATTACAGAATGGGTACATGCCAACCGTAACTTTTAATACCACATGAAATGGATTACTACAATCTCATCAGAACGGACAATATTAGGCCCGACAACAGGCGCATAAGATACATCACCATCAATCGCGAAAGCAAGCTCAACGCTCTCAACAAACAAACCCTGCAGGAACTGCATGCTGCCCTTACCGAGGCATTCGCAGATGTGGCGGTCGGCGGCATCATCATTACCGGGGCAGGGAACAAAGCCTTTGTTGCCGGTGCAGATATTGCCGAATTTGTAGGTGTGGATACCGAAGGCGGCAGGGCTATAGCGCAGGAGGCGCAAACTAATGTGTTTGATTTGATAGCCAACGGTAGCAAACCCGTTATTGCAGCTGTAAATGGTTTTGCCCTTGGCGGCGGGTTGGAACTGGCCATGGCCTGCCACATCCGAATTGCCAGCGATAATGCCAAAATGGGCCTGCCCGAAGTTACCTTGGGCTTGATACCCGGCTACGGCGGTACGCAACGCTTAACCCAACTGGTAGGCAGGGGTAAAGCGCTGGAGATGATTATGACGGCGGATATGGTAACCGCCGCGCAAGCTTTGCAATCGGGCCTGGTGAACCATGTAGTACCTCAGGAAGAGTTGCTGCCTAAAGCGGAAGAAATCCTCAACAAAATACTTACACGTGCACCCCTGGCATTGGCATCCGCAATAAAAGCAGTTAACGCCGCATCCACCGAATGTGTAAATGGGTATGAAGTGGAGATCGCCGAATTTTCCAAATGCTTCGGCACTGAAGACTTTACCGAAGGCGTGGCGGCATTTATAGCCAAACGCAAACCCGAATTTAAAGGACAATAAGAAACTTATGCAAAACTACCGGCTAATTTTCAACTGCAAGATGTATCGGGCAATCATGGGGGCACTCGCGATTGTGTCCTTTTTGACTATTGCGCCGGATGCAGCACGCGCGCAATTCATCAGCAAAGTACAATTCAGTATCGGGCCGGATATTGGTGTAGTGACGGGCTCGCTTGCCAATACCCATACTGCAATGTTTGGCGGTTCGGTGCAGGTAGGGCTCCCGCTCAACAAAAGGCTTTATTTTACAATTGATGGCGGTTATAATTACTTTTTGGGCAAAAGGCAATCCGTTGCGCAACCTCCAAATATCCCGCAGGTTAATTATATCGGTGTAAAATCGGTACCCGCAAAACTGGGATTAAAGTATTACCTCAGCCCGATATGGTTTGCGCAAGGCGAAGCAGGGGCGGCTTTCTTTTCCGGCACCCCGCGCACATCATATGAACCAGGTACAGCTTTCGTTTATTCGCCTCAAATTGGCGTGGAGTTGCCTGTGGGCCGTCATCGCGTAATGGCATCACTGCGCTACCAATCCACCATCCCGAAAGGGAATAGCGCTGTTAAAATAAGCTTCCTCGGGCTACATGCGGGCTTCGGTTTTTAAAGTTATCAGGCCCATCGGGAACGACGTTTTACCCGCAATATGTCCATTTTACGCGTTTTCAGGCTAAAAAGGCACTTCGGTGGTTTAGTTTGAGGGCTTTAAATATTACCTAAGAACAACCATTTGGCCTCTTCTTTACAATGCCCTGACTAAAACACCCATCCGGTCAAAAAATAAAATATTGTTAATCAAACGATTGAATTAACCTTACAATCCGATGAAAAATCGGTAGCGGTTTGATGCTTTAATTTGTCCTGTGCTAATCAAAACAGCACAAGCATTTAAAATTTACATATCATGAAAAACGCATTCAAAATCACAACAATCGCTTTAGCTTTCGTTGGCCTTTCATTCGCCGCAAAAGCACAAACAGCAACAACAACTTCTACCACTACTACTAAAAGCGGCATACGCTACAGCATCGGTGTTGATGCTGGCATCCCAACGGGTAATTTCAAAGATGCTTACAAATGGAACCTGGGCGGCTCGGTACAGGCAGACATCCCCGTGGCTAGCCAGTTATTCGTAACCGTTAACGCAGGCTACAACAATGTATTCGGCAAAACCATCACCGGAGTAGTCGGCGGTCCGTCTTCTACTGTCGAAGTACCAAACCTGCAGTTACTGCCTGTTAAAGCCGGTTTAAAATTCTTCCCGGTTGCCAACTTCTACATCCAGGGCGAAGCCGGTGCGGCGTTCCTGTTGAACAAATCAGATTTCTTCGATGATAAATCGGTAGCATTTGTTTACGCACCACAGATAGGCGTGCAGTTCCCGGTTAGCGCAAGCGGCAACTTTATAGATGCAGGCGTACGTTACGAAGGCACCACCAAATACAGCAGTGCATTCGATAACAGCAAAGTAAACTTTGTTGGCGTGCGTGTAGCTTACGGTTTCTAATTATCGCCCTACATTTACCAAAACCACCGAAAAACAAGCAAACAGGGGGAAGCCAGAACGGTTTCCCCCTGTTTGTTTTAAGTTTGCCGCTTTCCTAACAATTATGTTACAAAGCCACGCTACTAAATCTTTGTTTTAAGCGTTGTAACATCTGATGCAATTATGGCGTAATACCCATATTAACAAACCTTAGCCACACATGAAAAAACTCTTTACCATTATTGTATTAACCTCACTGGCCGTTGCTGCCAAAGCACAAAGCAGCAGTACCACCGTAAGCGGCACCCGTTACAGCATTGGCATAGATGCGGGCATCCCTGCGGGCCACCTTAACCAGGCTTATACCAAGGTGCTCGGCGGCTCGTTGCAGGCAGATATCCCGCTCAACAAGCAAATTTTTATTACGCTTAATGCAGGCTACCTCAATATGTTCGGGCATACTTACAGCGTGGCCCAATTGGCGGGCGCACCAACCTTTACCAGCAGCGATGTGCACCTGCTGCCCCTAAAAGCCGGGCTCAAATTCTTCCCGGTGGCGCATCTTTACTTCCAGGGCGAAGCAGGCGCTATGCTTTTGCTGAATAAATCGGCTTATTTCAATGATAAATCGGTAGCCTTTGCTTATGCTCCGCAGGTTGGCATACAATTGCCCATCGGCGGCGGCGATGTTATAGATGCCGGCCTCCGATACGAAAAGACAACTCAATACAGCCCCGGCCCCAATGGCAGCACCATACAGTTTTGGGCGCTGCGTGTGGCTTACGGCTTTTAAGAACTTACCCTATATCTACACTTGTTTTAATTAAAAACGGAGGCTGGCTGGCTTCCGTTTTTTTTTGCCGGGCCGCAAAATCAGGTGCCCTTTGTTGCGAAACGCCGCGTACCCACGTAATTATCAAAAGCCGCCGCCTAAACCCGGCTTATGTATGCCCGCAAAACTTAACAAAACCATAACTCCAGCTTAAAATGCTATTAGGCAAATTACGCATCACCTTAAAACATCCATATGAAAATCATCACCACTATCGCTTTTATCCTGCTGGCTTTTGCAGCCAAAGCCCAAACTACCGGTGCCACCAAAACACGATTCACTATCGGCATTGATGCCGGCATTGCAACCGCAGGCATCAAAGAAACCAACTCGGTGATGCTGGGCGCCTCATTGCAGGCAGGCATCCCCATCGTAAAGGAGCTGCAGTTTACCATCGGCGCGGGCTTCCAAAACTATTTTGGCAAAACGCTTGGCTTGAATTTGCAGGATGCCCCCTCCAGCTACAAAACGCCGGCCGTACAAATCGTTCCTCTCAAAGCCGGGCTTAAGTACTTTTTAGAACCTAACTTCTACATCCAAGGCGAAGCGGGTGCAGCATTCTTGCTGAACAAATCTGCCTACTCCGGCGGTAAATCGGTAGCTTTTACTTACGTGCCACAAATTGGGTTGCTATGCCCGGTTAGCTCAAACGGTAATTTCATCGATATAGGCATACGTTATGAGGCTACGAGCAAATTCAACGCAGATTACGAAAACAGCAAAGTGAATCTGTTAGGGCTGAGGGTAGCGTATGGGTTTTAAAGGTTGAAAAACATAGCAGCAGGTACTGCATAACGAGTTGATTTATCGCCAATATTATTTGCGTTAGATTTTTTGGGTAGATGCCGGGTGCTTATCCCGATTTTTTTGTCCAACTTTAATTAATTAGTAATTTTTAGCAAAAAATTGTACCTTAACATCGTTCTATTATACTACCTGTAAACTGTTATGGCCAATATGAAGAAGATTCTCATCATAGATGACGAGGTGAATGTTGGGCTTTTGCTTTCTAAGTTCTTAACGCGCAATGGCTTCGAAGTTGATACTGCCACCAACGGCAGCAGCGGGATGGAGTGCCTCAAAAATAAAGCTTACAACCTGGTGCTTTGCGACTTTAGGCTGGAGGATACCGACGGGCGCGAAATGCTCAAAAACATCAAATCGTTATACCCCAAAACCGGCGTAATTATCATCACCGGCTACTCGGATATAAAAATGGCGGTAGAGCTCATTAAAATGGGTGCCTACGATTACATAACCAAACCCCTCTACCCGGACGAAATTTTGACCACCATTTCCAAAGCGATAGAAACGCAGTACGCCCTGCTGGAGATGGATAACGATTACACCAGCAACGGTAAACCGCAGAAAGAGGGCAAGAAACAAGTGCTTTCGGGCGAGTTTGTAGCCGGCACCAGCCGCGCATCCAAAGAATTGCTAAGGCAAATAGAGTTGGTTGCGCCAACCAATTACAGCGTAATTATACTGGGCGAAAGCGGCACGGGCAAAGAATCGGTAGCCCAAAGCATACACCTTAACAGCCCCCGCGCCAATCAGCCGTTTATAGCGATGGATTGCGGGTCGCTCACCAAAGAACTGGCCGCAAGCGAGTTCTTCGGGCACGAGAAAGGGTCGTTCACCGGCGCGTTCGCTACCAAGATAGGCCACTTTGAAATGGCTAACGGCGGCACCCTGTTTTTAGATGAAGTGGGCAACCTCTCTTACGAGATACAGGCCGCCTTACTGCGTACCGTGCAGGAGCGCAAAGTAAAACGCATAGGCAGCACCAAAGAGATAGACCTTGATGTGCGTATCATTATAGCCACTAACGAAAATCTGCAGGAAGGTATTGCGAAGGGCCGTTTCCGCGAGGACTTGTACCATCGTTTCAACGAATTCAGTATTTACATGCCGCCGCTACGCGATAGGGGTAACGATATCATTATGCTGGCCGCGCATTTCCTCAAAATTGCCAACCAGGAGCTCGGCCGCAACGTGAGCACATTTTCGCCCGAGGTTTACGAGTGCTTCATGAATTACCGCTGGCCGGGCAACATCCGCGAACTGAAGAATGTAGTACGTCGCGCCACCTTGCTTACGGAGGGTACCGAAATAGGCCTCAAAAGCCTGCCGCTGGAGATATCGAACTTTAGGGTTACCGCTTACGAGGCGCCCGCAGGTAATAACTATGGCAGTGCACCGGCGGCACCGGTTGCCGATACACGCGAGGCTGCCAGGCACGACCTGAAGAACGCCGCCCTTGGTGCCGAGCACGAAACCATTTTAAAGGTGCTGCGCGAGGTGAACTTCAACAAAACAAAGGCGGCGGAGATTTTGAATATCGATCGTAAAACGCTTTACAATAAAATGAAGGCTATCAATTTAAAATAAAAACGTTATGGCAAGCAGCAACAGCAGTATGCCCGATGCCGAAGCTCTTTTAGCACTGAAGCACGATATCAAGAACCAGCTATCCAATATCCATTTGGCTATTGAGGGCCTGCGGTACGAGGTAGAGGACCTTGATGGCGATACGGCACTTTATGTGGATAGCATGCTCGCCTCCGCCCAAAAGATAGACCGCCTGCTTGATATTATACCACCTGCTAAATAATCACAAATAAGCCCTGCGCCGATAAACTTTTTCGCCTGCCCGTTGTTAACCATCCAAACTAAGGCTTTTCACAAGCATGTCCATCTTTAACTATAAGCAGCGTAACAACATCGTACTGGTAAGCATTATAGTGCTTGGCTGTTTTTTGCTGTACGCGCTAAGCGAGTTGTTCAGCTCTATATTGGGTGCAATAGTGCTGTTTACCATCTTCCGCCCGTTTTATTTGTGGATGGTGGATAAGAAAAACCTTAACGGCACCTTCGCGGCGCTCATCATCATCTTTATTTCGCTTATCGTTATCGTGATTCCGTTCCTGTCGCTCAGTATCATGGTGATAGGTAAAATAGGCAGCATCAATAAAGATGCCCTGCCCATTGATAAATGGACGGCCAAGATAGATGCCTTTACCGGCGCCAACTTAAACCAGCCCCACTTTGCCGAAGATACCTTGCAAAAACTGGGTGCTTACGGGGCCGATTTGTTCCCATCGCTACTGGGCAGCGCGGCAAGCATCATCATTACCCTATTGGTAATGTACTTTTTAATGTATTTTATGTTTACGCAGATGGCTGCCTTCGAGAGCGGCTTGCTCAAGTACGCGCCCTTCCGCGAGCAGCATGCCCTTAAATTTGCCCAGGCCCTGCGCGATTCTACCTACTCAAACGTGTTGGGCCAGGGCATCATTGCCATAACGCAGGGCGTGCTTTTGGCCATGGGTTTTTATGCCTTCGAGATACCCGATGCCATCTTTTGGGGGGTGATAGGCGTATTCCTGTCGTTTTTGCCAGTGGTGGGCGCGCCAACCATGTGCATACCGGCAAGCATCATATTTTTTGCCAACGGGCAAAACCTTAAAGGGGTATTACTGCTGGCCTACGGCCTGCTGTTTATAGGCAATGTAGATAATGTGCTGCGGGTTATCATCAACAAAAGGGTAGGCAATACGCACCCTATTATCTCGGTTATCGGTGTGTTTATCGGCCTGCCGCTTTTTGGCATACTTGGGCTTGTTTTCGGGCCTGTTTTGCTATCATATTTCTTATTATTGCTGGAGATTTACGAGACTAACCGCCTGGCTGCCGATAGGCTGGAACGCATACGCATCGGGCCGGACACGTAACAATATGGCGGTTTTGAACGTTAATGATTATATTGTAAAAAATACGCCTAAGGCAACCGCCTCAAATAAATTTAGTAATTAATAAAACAAATATTCAACTTATAAATTAATACAGTATGAACGATAACACAAAAGTAGTTGTCGCGTTGCTTGCAGGATTAGCGGCAGGTGCGGCACTTGGAATTTTATTTGCACCCGAAAGAGGAACCGAAACACGCGACAAGCTTTCAGATTCATTGAAGAACCTTGGCGACACCATCAAAGAAACAGCTTCTAACGAACTCGACAGGATTTTAAGTTTAAAAGACACCGTTGTGGAGAACATTAAAAGCAAAGTAAAATCGGCCGAGGAAGAATACCAGGACGATTTGGAGCACGCATAAATTTTACCGTTTGCGGGTTAATGTAGGCCCCCAATTTTTTTCCGATATATGGAACAACAAAAAGAGACAGCCCGCCCAATAATTGACCAGGCAACAGAGTATGTTGAAACACGCGTAAAACTCTTAAAATTAGAGGTAATAGAACGCAGCACAGCTGTAGCAGCCAACGTTGTTGTGGAGCTGGTTGTGGTTATATTCTTCCTGCTTACATTTTTGTTCGCCAGCTTTACTTTAGCCTTGTTCCTTGGCGATGTGTTCCATTCTTACTGGAAGGGCTTTGGCTCGGTTGCAATACTTTACATGTTGCTGGCTATAGTTTTACTCGTTGCCAAAAAACCCATTGAGCGGCCTATTGTTAACATACTGGTAAGGAAGCTATTTAAATAAGATATGGATATCCTGATACAAAACGCAAACGACCTTAAGTTAGAGATAGCGAGGTTAAAAAACCTGGAGGTTGAGCAGGCCGTAGCGTTAAAGTTGCGTTTCGCCAGCCCCGCGGCAATTTTTTCTACAGCGATGTCGCTGTTTCCCAAATCGCCAACGGTTGATGGGGTAAAGAACGAAAGCTTCTTCAGCCAGGATTTCGTAGGCCTGCTATCGCGCATCGTGCTGCCCTTAACGCTCAACAAAACATTGTTCAGGCATTCCAATTTCCTGGTAAAAACCATGGTGGGTATCCTGTCGCAAAAGGCATCGCACTACATCAGCGAAGATTCCGTACAAGGTGTTTGGGGCAAAGCCAAAGCGCTGTTTGCCAAATTCACCCAAAAAAAGGCTGAAGAAAAAGCTCCGGTACCCGCTTACGCTAAACCATAAGAAGATTGGCCCCGTTGCGAAACAGGTGCTTAAAGGGATAGGCTTGCAAAGGCTTATCCCTTTTATAATAAAGGCCGGTTTCAGCAGTGCTATTCCTTTAAGGTAAAATCGCTTAGGGCTATGCTGGTTATGATATCAGGCCACATCTCAATCGATCTTTTACCCGGCATAACCGGTATCACCGATGTCGCTACCCAACGCCTTTGTTTCATCAAATTCATCATGGCCATGTAATCCAATTGCTTCGCAAAAGGATTAGAGATGGTTAGCCGCATCTGGTTGTGTACCTTGCCTTCGTAATCCTGCTCAAAAATAATCGTCAGCGTTTTTTCTTTATTGATAATTGCCGGCACCGCTTTAAAGTTCGCCAGCTTATTGCCAACAACATCTGCCTCAATATATAAGATTTCTCCCACGAAAGTCTGCACTACCCCTTCCTTTGGGAAGTAGGTGGATTCGGGGATGTCGGCCTGATAAAAATTGGCACTGTCTACAAAAAGTTTTAAGGTAAAGGCGGGCCGATGATAACCATCGGTTTGCGCGCTACTTACTTTACATAGTAAAACCAGCAATAATGCAAGGGTGTATTTATCATGTATTATCAATTGATTGATGCCTGTGCATCTTTCTCGCGTTTCCACCGCGCGCCCAAGCTTATGGTTGCAATAAACGCCCCGCAGGCCAAACCACCCGAAAAGCCCTTAACGAAATCGGCAATTTTGCTACCATTGAAATACGGCGTAAAATTGGTAATGATGAACGCTATGGTTGCTATGATGGTAATCGAAAGCGCTATATAGAATTTCTTCTTCATTGGTCAATATTTTAGATGCTATTGCTTACCGGGCATGCCGGTGTTGTAAATGTTATAAAAATAACTTAAAAGTTAGTATCCGTTGACAAAGCGGACCAAATAAAAAAAGTGCCTCACTGCTACCTCATCCCGACGATGCGGCTTACCCAGCCTTAATAACTTTACAGAAAACCGCAATTGATTATACCATCAACACGGTATTGCCAGCTTTATTGCCCGAGCTATCTTTGATAAGAAACCAATGCTGCCTGCGGGTAATCATAAATAGCGCAGTGCCTGTTGATGATAAAGCGGCGAGTTCGGGCGGTGGTGGATCTGGGGCACTGAAAAGTGGATTTGCTCCGCCCGGCTCTGTCGGCTTCGAAATTGTGCAAGCCTTAAAATATTACAAATTCAACCCAAACCTATAGCAGCCGGTCAAATGCCGGCTGTTTATTCTTCTTACTGCTGCCGTTGTGAGCTTAGGGGCCACACATGTTGTTAACTCTCCTGTTGTTTAAAATTCCAGGGATGCTGTTCTGCCAAAAATGTGCACATTTGCAGCAGCAATTTGTACCCTTACATGGATCAGTATTTTATCATAGATTTCGATAGCACCTTTACACAGGTTGAAGCCTTAGACGAACTTGCCCGTATCTCCCTCAAGAACCATCCCGATAGGGAAGCCATCTACAAGCAGATAGAAGACCTTACCAATGCTTCTATGGAGGGCCGACTCTCGTTTACCGAGAGCCTGCAAGCCCGGGTAAAGTTGCTTTGCGCCAACCGCGACCATCTTAAGATGCTGATTACCCACCTCAAGAAGAAGGTATCGGTATCCTTTTCGCGCAACACGGCCTTCTTCAAAAACCACCAGGAAGAAGTGCTCATCGTATCGGGCGGCTTTAAGGAGTTCATCATCCCGGTGGTTACCGAATACCACATCAAAAAAGAGAATATCTATGCCAATACCTTCGTGTTCGATGAGGAGGGCAACATCATAGGTTATGACCGCAGCAACCCGCTTTCGCAAGAGGGCGGCAAGGTGAAGTTGTTGAAAGAGCTTAACCTGCCGGGCGAAATATTCGGCATAGGAGATGGGTACTCCGATTTCCAGCTGAAGGAATCGGGCATGATCAAGAAATTCTTTGCCTTTACAGAAAATATCGAACGCAAGTCCGTAGCCGAAAAGGCCGACCATATTACCCCCAGCTTTGATGAGTTCCTGTACATCAACAAATTGCCGAGGGCGATATCGTACCCCAAAAACCGCATCAAATGCCTGGTTGTTGGCGATATTGACGATGAAGCGCTTGGCCAGATGAAACGCGAGGGTTACAACCTACGCCACAAAGACACCATAGAAGTGAAATACCTGGAAGAAGCCGGCGTATTGTTTTGCGATGAAGCCAACCAGCCCACGCCCGAGCAGATACAGAATGCCGGTCGCCTGAAAGTAATAGGCTGCTTCGGTAGGATAGGCCGCAAGCTGTCAGAAGCGGCCTGCAATGCCGGTATCATCATCTTCGACGACCCTAAAGATAACCCCCGAAATTCGGATTTTATCCCCAAAAGGGTTATTGCGTTCATGAACGAGGGCCGCACGCACATGAGCTGTAACTTCCCTGATCTGCAGCCACCGCGCAACAACAACGCCCACCGCCTCATACACATCCACAAGAACGTACCCGGAATACTGGCCAAAATAAACGAAGTGTTTGCCCGCCACAACATCAACATCGTAGGCGAGTTTTTGGTAACCAACAGCCAGATAGGCTACGTAATTACCGATGTAAACACCGGCTACGAAGCCGGCGTACTAAACGAACTTAAGGCTATAGAAAACACGATAAAGTTTAGGCTGCTGTATTAACTAACTGCGTCATTGCGAGGAACGAAGACAACCGACCAAAGGGAGCTCATTGATACCTTAAACAAAAAATTAAAGCATCAATAATCTCCCGATAAGCAGAGCAGCCTTGCAAGTTCGATTTGCAACCTTAGAGATTGCTTCGTGCCTCAATGACGCGTGGAGAAAGCTTTTGCTATGAACTAAACGGTACCACCAGCACCGGTACTTCGGCGTGGCGCACTACGCTTTCGGCTACGCTGCCCATCAACAGGCGGTCTATGCCGCTTCGGCTGTGCGTGCCTATCACGATAAGGTCGGCCTTGAACTCTTCGCTGCAATGCAGTATGCCATCGGCGGTAGAGCCATATTCGTTGAAGTGGGTAACCTGCAAATCACCGGCGTATTTTTGTATGGTGCGGTTCACCAGGCTTTCGCCGATATTTTCCTGTAGATTGAGCATTTCTACCTCGTTAACGCCTGCATCGGCAAAGGGCATACCGGTAATACTATCGTTGGTGGTGATAGGCGATATCATAGGCTCTACGATGTGCACCAGCCCAACATGTGCATCAAATTTTTTGGCGAGGCTAAAGCCATAGGCGGCGGCGTTTTCGGCAAATTTGCTGTCGTCTATCCCGATGAGTATCCTGCTGATCTGCATGGTATGATGTATTGGTTCTCTACTATAACAATACTGGCGCGATAAGTTTTTGTGCTTTAAAATTTATACCTGTTGAGCATACGGCGCAGGTAACGCGGCTTTGCGCTTAGTTGCGCGTGCTGCTTGTTGCTGGCGATGCGCTGAGCCGGGTAAATGCCGCCTTCGCCGCTAAAAAGGTAGGCTGTAAAGCAGGCAATGGCAAAACACAAAGCGTAATGGCCGCCAAAAAGTTCTATACCCATTAGCGTACAGGCGATCGGGGTGTTGGTTGCCCCGGCAAATACCGCTATAAAACCAAGCGCGGCAAAAAGCCCAACGGGAGCGTTCATCAGGTCGGCTAGCGTGTTGCCCAGGGTGGCTCCTATATAAAATAAGGGCGTAACCTCGCCCCCTTTAAAGCCGGTGCCTAAGGTGATGGCTGTGTAAATAAGCTTCCACAGCCAGCTGAAAACAGTTGCCCCGCCGTGCTGGAATGCCGATACGATGGTTACGGCACCAGGATGCTCGGCCGCTACCCCCAGGCTTAAATAATCGGGCCGGCCAAGCAGATAAGTAAGGCCGATGATGATTAACCCACCCAAAACAGGGATAAGCCAGGTGGTTTTTACCAATTTAAGGGAAATATTTTTTACCAGATGCGTAGCCTGCGCAAACGCCATACTTGCCACACCGAACACGATGGCTGCGGCTGCTACTTTGGCAAGCAAAAACAAGCTTAGTGGCAAATGCAGGCCATAAATAACCTGGCCGGTATCTACGATATCTACATGGTAAGCAGTGTGCTTTATGCCCCAGGCCGCAACGGTAAGATCGCCCACGAGGCCCGCTACCAGGCAGGGGAAAAGGAGCTTGTAATCAATACGGCTAACGGCTATCACCTCCAGCGCAAAGACGGTGCCCGTTAAAGGCGTGCCGAAAACGGCGCCGAAACCGGCAGCTACCCCTGCGGTGAGTATAGTTTTTTTATCGGCTTCATCCAACTTAAACCAGCCTGCAAAAAGGTTGGCTAAACTGCCGCCTATTTGCACCGCCGTACCCTCGCGCCCTGCCGAGCCGCCAAATAAGTGGGTAATAATTGTGGTGACTAATATAAGTGGTGCCATGCGTTTGGGCACGCCCGCGCCGGGCTGGTGTATCTCATCGATAATAAGGTTATTGCCCCGCTCTGCCGATTGCCCGTACCATTTGTACATGAAATGGATGGCCACACCCGCCAGCGGCAGCAGGAATAACATCCAGGCATGCCCAAACCTGAATTGGATGGCCCAATTGAGCAGCCATAAAAACAGGGCCACCATGCTGCCTATAGAAATAGCTACAGGTGTTACCATTGCCACCCAACGGGCGATATATTTTAAGAGATTTAAAAGATTTGAAGAGATTTTTTTGAACATAGCCTACATGCAAATAAATATACAAATATTTGAGTAGGCGCCATCAGCTTTGCAGCGGTTCAATTAGGCGGAGCACCATCGCCTTTGATAAGCAAATATATCATTATTTCGGATGCGGGATTTGAGATTTCGGATTTATTTTAGGACGATTCCTTTCAATACGAAACTTGCCGGGTTACTTATGACCCTTGGTATTTTAAAGATATGAGTGATATTATAGGAGATAGGATAGCTAGAGTGGACGCTATAGCGCACTATAAAGATTGAAAGGGAGCGCCTTTCTTTAATCTCATGTCTCACATCTCATATCTAAAATCTAACTTTGTCCCTAATGAGCATCTCTCCGGAAATAGAAAACAAAATAGCGCTTCTGCAAGAAAAGTACGAAGCCATGGGGCAGGATATGAGCAGCTACCTGGATGGCTTGCTGCACGCCGATTTCCTTACCTATTGGGACTATATCCATCTGGATACGTTGCTGAGCCTGCAAAGCCCTAAAACACCCTTCCCCGATGAGGAAATCTTCATCATGTACCACCAGATTACGGAGCTTTATTTTAAGCTGAGCCTGCACGAGTGCAAGCAAATTGCCGCCGCACAACCCCTTACTACGGAGTTTTTTACCGCGCGGGTGCAGCGCATCAACCGGTACTTTGAGGCATTGACCAATTCCTTTGAGATAATGGTTGATGGGATGGAGAAGGAGCAGTTCCTGCAATTCCGGATGTCGTTGCTACCGGCAAGTGGTTTCCAGAGCGGGCAGTACCGCATGATAGAGATTTACGCTACCGATTTCATCAACCTGGTAGCCAAGGACCAGCGCGAGCAATTGCGCACCGCATCCATCGAAGAGCAATTCGAGCAGATCTACTGGAAATTCGGCGCTACGGAACTGTCTACCGGCAAAAAAACGCTTACGCTGAAGCAGTTCGAGAAGAAATATGCCAAAACATTCATAGAGCTGGCCAAAAGCGTTACGGCTACTAATTTCTATAATTTATACAAACAGCTAATCGCTAAAGGCGATAACACCATGGTCCTTGCCGAGCAGCTGAGGCAACTGGATATCAACGTAAACGTAAACTGGCCGCTATCGCACTATAAATCTGCTGTGCGCTACCTACACCGCGAACCTGAGGAAATACGCGCCACCGGCGGCACTAATTGGCAAAAGTATCTGCCTCCGCGTTTCCAAAAAAGGGTTTTCTACCCTTCGCTATGGTCGGCAGAGGAATTGGAAAACTGGGGTAAAGGCTGGGTTGAGAAAGTAGTGAGCGGGTTATAGGCCGGTGGTATCCGAAATACTTGATAAACGGCATGCTGGAATTTTTTCAGCATCCCATCATAAAAGTCGCCACTGTGCTAAGTCACTTTGCATGTCTATCTCCACCGCGTCATTGCGAGGTACGAAGCAATCTCCCGATAGGACAGGCAACCATGCAAGGCGGTCATACTTAGCGTAGAGATTGTTGATATTTTAATTTTTCTTTAAAGTATCAATGAGCTCCCTTTGGTCGGTTGTCTTCGTGCAATGACGCGGGAGTAAGGTGGTTTGCGACAAAGAATAACGGTATCCAACGTTTCGAAACGCTAAGTTTAATTCGCAGTCAGCATGCTATATTCCTTCATCCGGTCTGCTATCAGCTTCTCCAGCTCTGCAAAACCCTCGAATTTATTCATCACGAAGAGCGATTTTTTAGATGGGAACTTGTTGATGAGGTAAATGCCCCGCTTGGCTGGTTTTACCTGGCTGATGTTCTCGAACGCGATGGCAACATCGGGTTGGTTAAGGCCGTGCAGCGTAATCTTGTCATCGTCTACCATCAGTTTAGTGCTGTCCACGCCCGAAAAGTATTTCCTGCGGCCATAAAAAAAGCCGGTTACCAGTAAAATAATGATGATAGCGAATATAGATACGTCTGTTATCTCTCCGCTTCGGTAAAGCAGATTATATGCAAAAATGCAAACAATGGCAGCGTACGCGCCCAATATAGTAAGAGTCCACACTTTTTTTAGTTTGGTGCGGCCTTCGGTAGTCAATTCGTATTTGGACATAGAATTTAGGATTTAAGCTTACTAAGATAACTTTATATAATATAAAAAGTAAAAAGTGCAACGAAAAATTTTTAACTTGCCATTTTTCGATTAATACGTACCGTCATGACCGACACATTAGACTTCAAACTTACAAAAACAGCGCACTCGCGGTTGCAGGAAACCGATTTTGACAATCTTCCCTTTGGGCGCACCTTCTCCGACCACATGTTTGTGGCCGATTACGCAGATGGCGAATGGAAAAATTTCGAGATTTTGCCTTACGGCCCAATTGCCATGAGCCCGGCTATTTCGTCGCTGCACTATGGCCAATCGTTTTTTGAAGGGATTAAAGCTTACAAGCATGCCGATGGTACGGTCAGCATTTTCCGCCCAGATAAAAACGCAATCCGTTTCAACAAATCGGCCGAGCGCCTTTGCATGCCAACTCTGCCCGAAGATATATTCATACAAAGCATCGCCGCCGTGGTAGATTTGGATCGCGAGTGGATACCTACCAAAGCCAACCATGCGCTTTACATCAGGCCGTTCATGTTCGCTACCGACCCATATCTGGGCGTTACGCCATCTGCTACTTATAAATATGTAGTTATAGTTGGCCCCGTTGGCCCGTACTTTTCAAAGGCGCTGCGCGTAAAGATAGAAACGCATTACACCCGCGCCGCCGAAGGTGGTATGGGTTATGCCAAAGCAGCCGGTAACTACGGCGCATCTATGCTGCCCGGCCGCAAAGCTGCCGAAGAAGGTTTCGACCAGTTGATATGGACCGATGCTAAAGAGCATGCCTACATAGAAGAAATGGGCGCCGCTAACGCGATGTTCCTGTTAGACGGCACGCTGATAACTGCCGAGGCAAAAGACACCATTTTGGATGGCGTAACCCGCGATACCGTTATTGCGCTGGCTAAAGAGTGGGGTATCCCTGTGGAGGAGCGCAAGGTTTCTGTTGCAGAAATAATAGAAGGTGCCAAAAGCGGCAAACTTACCGATGCATTTGGCGCAGGCACTGCAGCTACCATTGCCCCGGTAGGCTCTTTCAGCTACAACGGCGAAGAATACTTCCTTAGCGACCCAAAAACCAGGGTGTTCTCTAACCGCGTATTCGATACGCTGGATGCCATCAAATACGGCCGTGTTGCCGATACGCACGGCTGGAATTATATCGTTTAAATTATAGTTTAAGATAACAGAAGCCCTGCAAGAGATTGCGGGGCTTTTTTAGGCGTAAATACCTGAACACCACGTCTTCTCACCACATCGTCATTGCGAGGAACGAAGCAATCTCCCGATTAGCAGAGCGACTTGCAAAGTGGCCTGTCCTGCATAGAGATTGCTTCGTTCCTCGCAATGACGTGGTGGAGATTTATGTATAGCGCACTCCTACAATTCCCCCTTTACCACAATATACGGCGATAAGGCTTTGCTCTCGATGGGAATCACTTTGGTAAAAACCTTACCTGCCACCCAAATGGTTTTCATCAGCAGCTTGGCAACCGCTTTCTGTTCAGATTTATTCTCCAGCCATACTGTGAATTTACCATGATAGTAAGCCTCCACGTTTTTTAGCCCTAAAGCCTCGCAACTACTTTTTAGCAGGGCGAGGTCCATACTGTTGATGTTATGTTTATCGTAATTTTCTTTATCGAAGTTGCGCTGCAGCCAGCCGTTTACGCTTTTGAAATTGGGCAGGGTGATGAACAGCGTGCCGCCGGGCTTCAGGAATTTAAGGTGCTCGCCAATAATGAATTTAGTATCGTTGAAATGCTCTATCAGCCCGAAGGAAAGCACCATGTCGTACTTCTCGGCAGGTTGGTAAGTAAACAGGTCGGCTTCGATGATGCCGATGTCGCCCGCCTTCAGGTCGTTTACTTCGAGTAATTGGTTCACCAGGCCCGGGTGGATAAAATAATCGAGCAGGGTGGTTTTCAGCCCTTTATATTTTTTGAGGTAAATAGCGTAATAGCCCGGGAAACCGCCAAGTTCGATACCTGTTTTAGCGCCCTTTTCGGCAATTAGCTTGCCCAATATATCGCCGAAAACGTAGTTGGGCTTCAGTTTAAAGATAAGCCCGATCCTCGATTCCCAAAACGATTTCCAGAAGGCCCTGTCGGTTAAGTTATTGTCCATTAAATATCGTTTGTTGGGGTTATGCCCTCCATTTTCTTTTCCAGTACCCGCGCGGGGTTACCTACTGCTATGCTGTTTGCGGGGATGCTTTTTACCACTACCGCACCGGCGCCAATTACTACATTATCGCCGATTGTAATATCGCCAATGATGCACACGTTGGGGCCTATATCTACATTATTGCCTATCTGCGGGCAGCGGCTATGCGTGCCATCCGCCAGTTTTTTGTGGCCTATGGTAACACCGTTGCGCAGCACGCAACCTTCGCCAATGATGGTGGCGTAGTTAACTACAAGCCCCTGCCCATGGTAAAACACCAGGTTTTTGCCTGCCTTAAGCTTGCGCGGCAGTTCGATGCCGAGGCTCCATTCCACAAAAAAGCGGTAAAACATGAGGTAGGGGAAAAAGATAATCTTCAGCAGCATGTAGCGGTTGATAGCATTCACCATGCGGAACATCGGGAGCACCAGCCGCGCTTTGATATTGCCCCGGTTGGCCCCCCAATCCTGGAATAAATACGCGAAAAAATTCATGCCTTGCTGCTTAATTTTGCTGTAATGCCCCTTGCTGATGAAAGTGGAGCGTTCAAAAGTAAAATTTTTAATTTTAGTATCATTATACTTGCCGCGATAATTGACGTTGCCGAATGAAGGTTGCCCTCATAAATACATCTGATGCCGGCGGCGGCGCTGCCGAAGCCTGCATGCGCCTGCTGAAAGCTTTGCAATTGCAGCAGGTGGATGCAACTATGGTGGTGCAGCACAAAAACCGCAACGAGCTGGCCGTATATTCGGTGGAGAAAACCAAATTAGATAAGCTCCACTCTAACTTCGATTTTTTTTACGAGCGGCTGCCTTTTATCGCCTTTAAGGCCAAGGAAAGGAGCGTGCGCTTCGCTTTCTCAACCGCCAATGCTGGTACAGATATCAGCACCGAACCGGTAATACAGGATGCCGATATCCTGCATATCCACTGGACGAACTCCGGCTTTCTTTCTATTGCCGACCTTGATAAACTCATCAAACTAAATAAACCCATCGTGTGGACGCTGCACGATATGTGGATGTTTACCGGCGGCTGCCATTACGCAGGCGATTGCAACCACTTTGAGTTGGAATGCGGCAATTGCTATTTTTTACGGAACCCTAAGCCTAAGGATATATCGCATACAGGCTGGCAGCGCAAAAGCAAAATGCTGGCCGATGCTAAAAATATCTCCTTCGTTACCTGCAGCAACTGGCTCGGCCAGGTGGCCAAAACAAGCACGTTGCTTAAGAACGCCAGCATACAAGCAATCCCCAACCCGATAGATACCGAGTTGTTTTCCCCACGGAAGATGGACGATGCGCGCAAGAAATGGGGTATATCCGCATCTAAAAAAATCATCCTGTTTGGCGCGGCCAACATTGCCGATAGGCGCAAAGGGCTGGCTTACCTGGTTGAGGCCCTTGGTTATCTCAAAAACTATCCCGGCACGGAAAATATTGAGATGGTGATTTTCGGCAAGAACAAGCGCTTCGATACCGCTACGCTGCCTTTCCCGGTGCATGCCCTGGATATCATCAAATCGCCGGGCGATTTGGCCGAGATATACAGCCTGGCAGATGTATTCGTGCTGCCATCTATCGAGGACAACCTCCCCAATACTATTATGGAAGCCATGAGCTGCGGTACGCCGGTGGTGGCATTTGATACAGGCGGCATCCCCGATATGGTAGACCATCAGCAAAACGGTTATCTGGCAGCGTTCAAATCATCGGCAGATTTGGCCGCTGGCATCCATCACGTGCTGGCCGCTGCCGACCCTGCTATACTATCAAATGCGGCCCGCCAAAAAGTGCTGCGCGATTTCAATAACCAAAAAGTTGCCGGGCAATACATCGGCCTCTACCAATCGCTGCTGAAAGGGGCAAAGCCATGAAGCCAACGCTATCCGTAATCACCGTTGTTTACAATAACGTAGCCGATATAGGCCGTACACTGTTATCGGTTTTAAACCAAACCTATAAGCAGATAGAATACATTGTTGTAGATGGCGGCTCTACAGACGGCACACTGGAAATCATTAATACTTATAACAACCGCATAGCCAAACTGGTTACCGAACCCGATAAGGGCATTTATGATGCCATGAACAAGGGCCTCGCCCTGGCCACCGGCGATTACGTTATCTTCATGAACTCAGGCGATGAGTTTTACGCCAACAATACCGTCGGGAAGGTTTTTGCTGCCGCCGATGGCGCAGATATTTACTACGGCGAAACCGAAATGGTAAACGCCCAACGCCAAAGCCTCGGCCGTCGCAGGCACCAGGCACCTGCCAAATTCAACTGGCGCAGCTTTAAATACGGCATGAGCGTGAGCCACCAGGCTATTTACATCCGCAGGGCGCTGGCTGAGCCTTACGACCCGGCTTACCAACTAAGCGCCGATATCGACTGGATAATCCGCGCGGCAAAAAAGGCCAAAAAGATAGTGCGGGTTGATGGTTATGTAGCCAAGTACCTGGTAGGCGGCATGTCTAAAGCCAAACACCGCCAAAGCCTGGAAGAGCGCTTTGCCATTATGCGCAAACATTACGGCCTGCTGCCAACCGTGTTCAATCACCTGGTTATCGCTTTTAATTTAGGTACCTACTGGCTTAGGCACAAACGAACTAATGATTAGCGGGTGCGGTAAAATACCATACAACCTGTCCTAACCGGCCTGGTTCCGGCACCCTTTTTCTCCTTAAAACCCCAATAGATTTAATTTTTTTTTCTCGCTATAGCCATAGGGGACTCAACCCCTATTTTGATAATTTTTTTAATTACAAATTAATTAACGGCATGGTGCTTGCATATATCCTATCAAACAAATAATAAAACATTACCATGGAAACTACCACCGAAAAATCAATCGAAGTACTAAACGACCTGATAGAAATCAACAACGATCGTATTGACGGTTTTACCCGCGCGGCCAAAGATTTGGGCGAAGGCGATGCGGATTTGAAGACACTATTCGGCAAATTTGCTTCAGATAGCCGCCAGAATGTGCAGGAATTAAGCGCAGCAGTTGGCGAGGCTGGCGGCGAGTTGGAAACCGGCAATACCGTTGCAGGGACCATACACCGTGCCTGGATTGACGTAAAAGCCACCTTTAGCGGCCACGACCGCAAAGCCATCCTGGCCGAGTGCGAACGCGGCGAAGATGCCATCAAAAGAGCGTACCGCGATGCTTTAAGCGAAGATAACGGTTTATCACAGGAGCAGGCTTCGCTGATAGCTAATCAACAACAAGAAATCAATTTAGGCCACGATAGCATCAAAGCCTTAAGGGATGCTCAGGTGTAACCTGATAATCCATTACCCGGGCGTAATCCTGACAGTACCGCCCAAATGCAAAAAGCCGCTTCCTATAAAAATGGAGCGGCTTTTTCTTTAATGACTTATACAGATTTACTGCGCCATAGATTTATCCCTTATTGCCTTAAACTCCGAGCCTGCCTTCCAGCCGGGGAAGGTGGTTTCGTTGCCCAGTTTAACGCCAATCTGATACATCAGATCGGCTGTTTGGGCCATGCCGAGGGTGTTCATGCTGTCGCTATACTCATCTGATGGCTGGTGATAATGGTTATCGTTATAATCCTTGGCTTGTTCCAGTCCGTAGGCTTCGCCTTTGTCTATAGAGGTTGCGCCGTTGTGCAAATCCAGCGCTGGTACGCCAACCTTGGCAAAATTGAAATGATCCGACCGGTAGTAGCTGCCCGAGCCCGGTTTTTCGTCGCCCTTAACGCCCCAGCCGTTTGGCTTGGTGAGCGCAATTACGTAATCGTCCAAATCGTTCTGGCCTTTGCCGGTGATAGAAAAATCGCTGGTTTCGCCAAAGGCCGAGAGTGCATCTATATTGAGGTTCGCCACCGTTTTATTCAGCGGATAAACGGGATGTGTGCCATAATATTCAGAACCCAGCAGGCCCTGCTCCTCGGCAGTAACCGCCAGGAAAACAATGGAACGCTTCGGTTTATCTTTTGCCTGCGTAAACTTTTTGGCTACTGCCAATATCGCCGCAACACCGCTGGCATTATCTATAGCACCATTGTAAATACTATCGCCTTTTGCATCGGGCTTGCCTTTGCCGAAGTGATCCCAATGGGCAGTGTAAAGTATGTATTCGCCCGGTGCGGTGCTGCCTTTTAGGGTGGCAATTACGTTGTGCGATGTGGAGTACTTCAGTTTATTTTTTAAGGATATCGATACCGAGCTATTCAGCGGTACTGCTTTAAAATCCTTTTTGCGGGCGTAGGTGCGCATATCTTCGGTAATGCCCGCTCCGGCAAGCAGTTTTTTGGCGGCATCTTCGCTTAGCCATCCCTCTACCTTGCAGCGGTTCATGTGCTTATCTGCCTGGGTAAGGTACAGTTTAGATCCCGTGAAGCTGTTTTGTATCACCTGCCAGCCGTAGCTTGCGGGCTCGGTTTGGTGCACAATGAGCACCCCTGCGGCACCCTGGCGGGCCGCCTCTTCGTACTTATAGGTCCAGCGCCCGTAGTAGGTCATGGTGTCGCCTTTGAATAACCTTTCTGGGGCTTTAAAGCCCGGGTCGTTTACCAAAACCACTACGGTTTTGCCTTTTACGTCCAACCCTTTATAATCGTTCCAGTTATACTCGGGCGCAACCACGCCAAAGCCGACAAAAACCAGCGGCGAGTTTTTTAAATCTATAGCGGGCAGTTCCTGGCGGGTTGCGGCTACGAAATCCACGGCCATTTTGCCGTCCAGCGGCGTTTTGCCGGTAATTTGCATAGTAGGTTCGGCGGCGGCGCCAATCTCTACCATGGGCACATCCTGGTAGTAACTGCCGTTGTTGCCCGGTTCCAGTCCCAGTTTTTTGAATTGGCCCGAGATGTAGGCGATGGTTTTATCTTCCCCTACAGTAAAAGGCTTGCGCCCCAGCAGCGAATCATTCGCCAAAACGGCGATATGATGTTTGATATCGGCTGCCAGCGCGGTATCGGCAGTTGTGGTGGCGGTTTGCTTTTTTTCGTTGGAGCTACAGCCGACAATTGCGGCGGCGATGCCGGTTAGGGCCAATAAATTCCGGAGTTTAGTTTTCATAGAGAGCTTATTGAAAACCAAATATAGGAAACAGCCGCGATGTTTGGTTATTTTACAGCAATGTGCCAATCAGAGAAGTGAGCACAAAAATTGAAGAGTTTTTTACCACAAAGCGCACAAAGTAAAAATCACGAAGGGCACAAAGCCTATAAAGTTTATGATTGGGCTAATGTATTACAGAGCTATACGCATCTCCGTAAAAAAACCTACTCCCTCTGGTGGTAAAAATGCTCGACTGAAAGCTTTGTGTTTCTTTGTGAAAACCTTTGTGGCCTTTGTGTTAAAAAATAGCCACCCCGTCGTAATTTTGCCCATCCATTTCCCTCCTTTTCTCCTTTTTTAAGATAAAATTGCGTATTTTTGCAACCTTTAAAATTCGACGCGAACATATTGATGTACAAGGAATATAAGCAGTTAGATCTGTCGCAAACAGGGAAGGATATACTGGAGTTCTGGCAGCAGAACGGCATATTTGAAAAGAGCATAAGCAGCAGGCCGGCAAGCAAGCCGTACACGTTTTACGAAGGCCCGCCAAGCGCAAACGGGATGCCCGGCATCCACCACGTCATGGGGCGCTCTATTAAAGATATTTTTTGCCGTTACAAAACGCTGAAGGGCTACCAGGTTAAACGCAAAGGCGGATGGGATACCCATGGCCTGCCGATAGAACTTGCCGTAGAAAAATCGCTTGGCATTACTAAGGATGATATCGGTAAAAAGATCTCCGTAAAAGAGTATAACGACGCCTGCCGCAAGGAGGTAATGCGCTATACCGATGTATGGAACGACCTCACCGAAAAAATGGGCTACTGGGTAGACCTGGAGAACCCTTACGTTACTTACGAAAACGAATACATCGAGAGCCTTTGGTGGATACTGCAGCAGCTTTACAAAAAAGGCTGGTTGTACAAAGGTTATACCGTTCAGCCCTACTCGCCAAAATCGGGCACGGGGCTTAGCTCGCACGAGCTGAACCAGCCGGGTACCTACAAAATGGTGAAGGACACCACCATCACCGCGCAGTTCGAGGTGAAATGTGATGCTGATTCGGAATTTTTGTTTGAGACGAAAGATTCTAAAGTTTATATCCTTGCTTGGACGACTACCCCATGGACGCTACCGTCTAATTGTGCTTTGGCGGTCGGCGAACAAATCGCATATAGGGCTGTGAAAACTTACAATTCTTACACTGGCAAACCTATCACAATAGTTTTTGCCAATTCGCTTAGCAGCAAGGTGTTAGATAGCAAAAAATATATTGAAGTATTTCATGAGGATGGTTATGCAGATTTTACATTTGGAGCCTCTAAATTAATTCCTTATAAAACAGTTAACTATCCAATTGGAAACCAAGACACAGATTCTAAATGGTTTTTAGGAGAAAAATTAGTTGGTATTCATTACCACCAACTAATGCCGTACGTAACCAACGATGACCTGGAGAAAAACGCATTCCGCGTTATCCCGGCCGATTTTGTGACTACCGAGGATGGTACCGGCATTGTGCATACCGCCTCTGTTTTTGGTGCGGATGACTTTAGGGCATGTAAGGAAAATAATGTGCCATCGGTAATGGTGAAGGACGAGAACGGCAAGGATGTTCCGCTGGTTGATAAGCAGGGCCGCTTTGTGGAAGAAGTTACCGACTACGCCGGCCGCTACGTAAAAGAAGAATATTACAGCGATGCAGAACGTGCCGAAGAAGGTTTTAAACCAACTGACGTTCTCATATCCATCAAACTGAAAGAAGAAAATAAAGCTTTCAACGTACAAAAATACGAGCACAGCTACCCACACTCGTGGCGCAGCGATGAGCCAATATTGTACTACCCGCTAGATAGCTGGTTCATTAAAACCACCGCCGTTAAGGATAAAATGGTGGAGCTAAACAAAACCATCAACTGGAAACCCGAAAGTACCGGTACAGGCCGCTTTGGCAACTGGCTGGAGAATTTGGTGGACTGGAACCTTTCGCGCTCGCGCTACTGGGGTACCCCGCTGCCTATCTGGCGCGAGGAAAACGGCGGCGAAGAAAAATGCATCGGTTCCATAGCTGAGCTGAATGCCGAAATAGAAAAATCTATCGCCGCAGGTTTTATGCCCGCAGGTTTTAAACTGGAAGATATGCACCGCCCGTATGTGGATGATGTGATCTTAACCTCTGCTGCAGGCAATAAAATGCTGCGCGAGCCCGACCTGATAGATGTTTGGTTCGATAGTGGTGCCATGCCTTATGCGCAATGGCATTTCCCTTTCGAAAATAAAGAAGATTTTAAAGCCGCCTACCCGGCAGATTTTATAGCCGAAGGTGTTGACCAAACCCGTGGCTGGTTCTTTACCCTGCATGCCATTGCTGTGATGCTAAGCGAAGCCAGCGACGAGATAAAAGCCGTAAATGCCGAAGTGGGCAACAAGGGCATCTCGTTTAAAAATGTGATCAGCAATGGTTTGGTGCTGGATAAGAACGGCAACAAAATGAGCAAGCGCCTGGGCAATGGTATCGATCCGTTCGAAACCATTAATCAATATGGTGCCGATGCTGCCCGCTGGTATATGATCAGCAATGCTGCGCCATGGGATAACCTGAAGTTTAATATAGAGGGGCTGGACGAGGTTCGCCGCAAGTTCTTTGGTACGCTGTACAATACTTACTCGTTCTTTGTGCTGTACGCCAACATCGATAAGTTCAAATACGAAGAGGCCGAAATAGCAATCAACGACCGCCCGGAGATAGACCGCTGGGTAATCTCGTTATTAAACACTTTGAGCAAAGAGGTTGATGCCTACTATGCCGATTTTGAGCCAACCAAAGCTGCCCGCGCCATACAAGAATTTGTGGATGTGCACTTCAGTAACTGGTTCATCCGCCTGAGCCGCCGCCGTTTCTGGCGGTCGGATAGTACGGAGGATAAGCTATCGGCCTACCAAACGCTTTATACTTGTTTAATTACCATCAGCAAACTGATGGCCCCTATAGCGCCATTTTTTGCCGAGCGTTTATATACCGACCTTAACTCGGTTACCGGTAAAGAGGAATTTGAATCGGTACATCTTGCTTACTTCCCCGAGTATAATGCCGAACTGGTTGATAAAGCTTTGGAAGAACGTATGGGCCTGGCGCAGGATATATCATCATTGGTACTATCGCTCCGTAAAAAAATAGAGATTCCGGTTCGTCGCCCATTAGGCAAAATCTTATTGCCGATATTAGATAAGAATTTTAAGAAGCAGGTAGAGAAGGTGAAAGATCTGATACTATCCGAAACTAATATCAAAAGCATCGAATACATTACCGATACCGAAGGTTTCGTTAAGAAAAAGATCAAACCAAACTTTAAGGCACTTGGTGCTAAAGTGGGTAAGGATATGAAAGATGTTGCCGCCGCTATTAATGCGTTCGGCCAAACGGAAATAGCCAAACTCGAAGCTGAAGGTGCTATCGAAGTGCTTGATGGCAAGTATTCGATACTGGTATCCGACGTGGAAATTATAGCCGAGGACGTCCCTGGCTGGCAAGTTGCAAATTTGGGAAAACTAACCGTGGCTTTAGATGTTACGCTAACCGAAGAATTAAAACAGGAGGGCATATCGAGAGAGTTGGTAAACCGTGTACAGAATCTGCGTAAGTCGAAAGAATTTGAAGTTACCGATAAGATAATCGTCCGAGTGAGCGACCATTCCTACATCAGGGAAGCAGTGAAAAATAATTTATCCTATATTTGCGCCGAAATTTTGGCCGAGAGCCTTGTGCTTGATAGTCAGTTAAATGAAGGCGATAAAGTAGAGATTGATGGAATTGAAATTTTAATAGTTATTAGTAAAAGTTAACATGAGTCAAGAACCAGTAAAAACAAGATATTCTGACGCAGAATTAAAAGAATTTAAAGACCTGCTTTTAGAAAAACTACGCAGCTCTAAAGAAGAGCTTGCTGCATTGGCAACATCATTAAGTTCGCCAAATGCCAACGGTACAGATGACACTGCCGGTACTTATAAAACATTGGAAGATGGCTCTGCAACCTTAGAAAAAGAGCAGATCAATCAGCTAGCTGCACGCCAGAAGAAATTCATCGAGCAGTTAGAAGCCGCATTGGTACGTATAGAAAACAAAACTTACGGTATTTGCCGCGAAACCGGCAAGCTTATCCCTAAAGAGCGTTTGCGCGCAGTGCCGCATACCACGCTTACTATGGAAGCAAAACTGAAGCAGTAAATGAAGGCAGCTTATACAAAACCCTTCTTAACTGCTGCATTTATAGTACTGCTGGATCAGATTATCAAAATTTGGGTGAAGCAGCATATGGCCCCACTGGAGGAGATTCACTTCCTGGGCAACCGGGGTATGCTCCGTTACATCGAAAACAACGGTATGGCCTTTGGCATGGAGCTGGGCGGTACGCTGGGTAAACTTACGCTTACGCTTTTCCGCATTGCAGCGGTAGGCGGCATTGCTTACGGCCTGGTGCACCTCATTAAGCATAAATATCATCGCGGGCTTATCATGATGGTGGCCCTGATACTGGCCGGCGCTTTGGGCAATATCATCGATTCGGTTTTTTATGGCGTTATTTACCACTATGCGCCGCTGTTTCAGGGCAAGGTTGTAGATATGTTCTACTTCCCCTTAATAGACAGCCACTTCCCGATGTGGTTCCCCATTTGGAAAGGAGAGCAATTCGTTTTCTTCCGGCCGATATTCAACCTGGCCGATGCGGCTATATCCATAGGGGTTATCATGATACTGCTGAACCAAAAACGCTATTTTAAGCACGAGGAGCCCGAAGTAAGCAGCCCCAACAGCGAAATGGTGGAGGATTAGTTTTAAGTCGGAAGTCCGAAAGTCGGGAAGTCCGGAAGATATAAATAGATATACAAAACGGGGTTATTGCGTAAGCGGTAACCCCGTTTTGGTTTTACACCTCACCAAACTTGTCATTGCGAGTCGCAGGGGGAGGGCTGGCGCATGGGCGCGACGTGGCAACCTCATAGGACCGACGACCGCGCTGCTCCTTGCCCTGGCGCAAATCCCCGCAACGCCCTGTCACGGAAACTTTACACCGGCGCGACTATTGTTTGCCCGCTAACCCATATATTAGCAATTAACAACATAGCCCCTTATGAAAAAGATACTCCTCATTGCTACCCTCATTGCATTCGTCAATATCGCTAAAGCGCAAACAACCCCCAATCTGTACAACCCGGCTGCGGATGCTAAAGCCGATATTGCCGCCGCAGTAAAAAAGGCCGCAAAAGAGCATAAGAACGTGCTGCTGCAAATTGGCGGCAACTGGTGCAGCTGGTGCCTGCGTTTTAATAAACTGGTTACCACTACCGATTCGCTTAACAATTACCAGAACGCCAATTACGTGGTGGTGCACGTAAACTACAGTAAAGAAAATATGAACGAAAAACTGCTGGCCGAACTGGGTTACCCGCAACGCTTCGGTTTCCCGGTGTTTATTGTATTGGATGAAAAGGGCAACCGCCTGCACACCCAAAACTCTGGCTACCTGGAAGAAGGCAAAGGCTACAGCAATACCAAAGTGCTGGAGTTTTTCCAAAGCTGGACACCCGCCGCGCTTGATCCTAAGACCTATGCGGATAAGACGAAGTAGAGGTTAGAGGACAGAGATTAGGAAAACTATATAAACACCTCGTCATTGCGAGGAACGAAGCAATCCCCGGCAGGCAGGTCGAACCTGCAGAGCCACTCCGCGCGCCGATGATTGCCGCGCTATCGCTCGCAAGGACGATGTGGAAACAAAACAAGGTTACCGCTCATCGCGATAACCCTGTTCATTATTTTTATAAGGCGAAAGAGCAAAACTAATCTCCGGCCTCAAGAGCTAACATCTACTCCACCACACTCACCCTAAGCATGTTGGTTTTACCATGTTTGGTGATAGGCACCGCTGCGGTGTTGATAACCACATCGCCAACGTTTATCAGGCTTTGCGCTTTCAGAATGTCGTTTACATCGGTTATGGTTTGGTCTGTGCTTTCTAACTGGTCGTAGTAAAAAGCACGTACGCCCCAAACAAGGCTCAGCGCGTTCAGGAGCTGTTTGTTTGATGTAAAGATATAAGTACCGGCTTTTGGCCTGTAACTCGAAATTTCGAAGGCTGTGTAGCCCGAGGTGGTCATAGATACTATACCGGCCGCTTTGGTGTGCTCGGCTAAATAAACCGCGCTACCGCAAAGGTTATCGCTCAGGAAATTCGGATGCGTAGTATCCAGATTCTCTTTCTTCGATGCGTTGAAAGGATAGCCTAAATCTTCTACGTTACGAACAATCTTAGCCATTGTTTCAATAACAATAACCGGGAACTCGCCAACAGAAGTTTCGCCGCTTAGCATCACCGCATCTGCGCCATCCAATACCGAGTTGGCTACGTCGTTCACCTCGGCACGCGTTGGGCGCGGGGTAGTAATCATGCTTTCCAGCATCTGGGTAGCTACGATAACCGGTTTAGAAGCATCGCGGCATTTGCGGGCAATCATTTTTTGCAGCAAAGGCACTTCTTCCAGCGGGCACTCAACGCCCAAATCGCCGCGGGCAATCATCACGCCATCAGTAGCGGCTATAATCTCGTCGATGTTTTCTATAGCTTCAGGCTTTTCAACCTTGGCAATTACGCGGGCAGCTTTGCCGCTTTCTTTTATGATGCGTTTAAGGTCAATAATATCCTGGCCGGTGCGTACGAAAGAAAGGCCCACCCAATCAACATCCCACTCCAGGGCATATTTAAGGTTGGCTATATCATCCGGAGTTAAGCTTGGGATAGAAACCTTGGTGTTTGGCAGGTTAACACCCTTGCGCGATGTTAGTATGCCACCATGTACCACCTCGCAAATAACGGTATCAATGCGGTTAGTGTCTATAACCTTCAGTTGCAGCTTGCCATCATCCAACAGGATGATTTCGTTTGCCTGCACATCCTGTGGGAAGGTTTCGTAAGTAATGTATATCTGGTTGTCGTCGCCAACGCATTCGTGCGTGGTAATGTTAATGCGCGTACCGTTTATAAGGTGTATGCCGCCATCTTTTACTTGCCCTATGCGGATTTTTGGGCCTTGCAAATCGGCCAGGATGCCAACGTTGGTTTTGTACTCGGCGTTTATCTCACGAATGAGGTCGATAAATTTCTTGTGGTCTTCGGGTTTGCCATGCGAAAAGTTCAGTCGGCAAACGTTTAGTCCGGCGCGTATCATAGATATTAAAACATCTTTTTTGGAACACGCAGGCCCCATGGTGGCAACAATCTTTGTGCGATTATAATAAAAATTCATATTCTCAGGTTTAAATCGGGCTATATTATACTATATAGTGTAGTATTGACACATCAAAATTTGCGCTAAAATAACAGATTTTCCCGTGATTTTATTTTTTTCGGTTCAATCTTTACGGCGGCTACTACTTCGGGTATCTTATTAAGTGCCGAAATTAGGCTTTCAAGATCGTTTTCGTCGATATAATTTTTAATTAAAATAAAATAATCGGCTTCGCGCATTTCGGGCACAAGGTAACCGTCTGAACCCTTATTACCAATAAAAATAAAGTCAGTTTCGGTGTTTTCCCAGCTATGCTGATAAATAGAGAACAAAATCTCGCTTCCGCCGGGCCCTATATCCAGTTTGAGGTCGTCTTTGCGCACAAAATTAAAGTTCAAACCTTTGTTGATAAGATAACAAATGCGGTAATCTTTAAGCGATGTGGTGAGCGCAATTAATATAAAATCAAAATCGATCTCAAACTTTAAATTTTTCCTGTTCAAAATCATTATTTTTACGGCGTTAAAATTACTAATCCAAACCTTTGCAATAAAATATTGTTCTGATAATTATGCGAAGTTTTTAGGTTTGATATTTAACATAATTTATTTTTCTTTGCACTGAAAATTATTAATCATTAAAAATTAAGACTATGTCTGATATCGCTTCAAGAGTAAAAGCTATTATCGTGGAAAAACTGGGTGTTGACGAAAGTGAAGTTACCCCAGAAGCAAGTTTCACCAACGATCTTGGTGCGGACTCTTTAGACACCGTGGAACTTATCATGGAGTTTGAAAAAGAATTTAACGTTGCAATACCTGACGATCAGGCCGAAACTATCGGTACTGTAGGCCAGGCTGTTGCTTACCTCGAGAAAAACGTTAAATAAGCTCCTCTTAAAACTGTTAAATGGAGTTTAAAAGAGTTGTAGTAACCGGGCTTGGAGCGCTTACTCCAATTGGTAATACCGTACCAGAATATTGGAACGGCCTAATCAATGGGGTAAGCGGCGCTGCCTTTATCAAGAGTTTCGATGTATCGAAATTCAAGACTAAATTTGCCTGCGAAGTAAAGAATTTTGACGCGGAAGGTTTTTTGGGCCGTAAAGAAGCCCGCAAGCTAGATCCATTTGTTCAATATGCTTTGTTCTCTACAGAAGAAGCGGTTAAAGATGCCGGATTAGATTTCGAAAAACTGGATACCAGCCGTATAGGCGTTATCTGGGGATCGGGCATCGGCGGGTTAAAAACGTTTTTGGATGAAGTGGTGAACTTTGCCAAAGGCGATGGTACCCCCAAATTCAATCCCTTCTTTATCCCGAAGATGATTGCCGACATTGCGCCGGGCCATATCTCTATCAAGTATGGTTTACGCGGGCCAAACTTCACAACTGTTTCGGCATGTGCTTCATCAAATAACTCGCTTATTGATGCCTTCAATTACCTGCGCCTTGGTAAAGCCAATATGTTTATCACCGGCGGTTCTGAAGCTATCATAAACGAAGCTGGTATTGGCGGGTTTAACGCTATGCACGCACTATCAACCCGTAACGACGACCCTGCTACCGCTTCGCGCCCATTTGATTTGGATCGCGATGGTTTCGTAGCCGGCGAAGGAGCGGGTACCATTATTTTGGAAGAATTGGGGCACGCACTAAAACGCGGTGCCAAAATTTATGCTGAGATGGTTGGCGGCGGCATGAGTGCCGATGCTTACCACATGACTGCACCGCATCCAGACGGCTTAGGCGCATCATTGGTAATGAAAGCCGCGTTAGAAGATGCCGGTTTAACACCTGCGGACGTGGATTACGTGAACGTACACGGTACATCTACACCAATTGGCGACCCGCAGGAAGTAAAAGCGATACAGGATGCCTTTGGCGACCGGGTTTATGATATCAACATCAGTTCAACAAAATCAATGACCGGCCACTTGCTTGGCGCGGCCGGCGCAGTTGAAGCGATAGCGTCTATTTTAGCGCTGCAAAATGGTATTATTCCGCCAACTATCAACCATTTTACCGATGACCCGGCTTTCGATCCGCGCATCAACTTTACCTTCAATAAAGCACAGAAACGCGATATTAACGTGGTACAGAGTAATGGTTTCGGTTTTGGTGGCCACAATGCATCGGTAATATTTAAAAGATACCAGCAATAACCCCCGCGTTGGATGCCAATCAGCCGCTTTTACAAGCTATACTTTTCCCCTAATAGAAAATACGTTAAGGTTTTAAAGAATTTGCTCGGCTTTGTGCCGGGCAATTTATCTTTATACCGTTTGGCTTTCAGGCACAAATCGGTTGCGCAAAACATACGTAAAGGCGTAAAAAACAGCAACGAACGCCTGGAGTTTTTGGGCGATGCCGTACTGGGCAGTGTAGTAGCCGAAGTGCTTTTTAAGCTTTACCCTTACGAAGATGAGGGTTTCCTCACCGAATTACGCTCGAAAATAGTAAGCCGCAACAACCTCAATGCTCTGGGCAAAAAGCTGGGCTTTGATAAGCTGATAGAATTCGATACCAAAATACTGAACGCCGGCAGGCAGGGCTCGCTGCTAGGCGATGCTTTCGAGGCGCTCATCGGCGCCGTTTACCTGGATAAAGGATATGATTTCACCAGAAATTTTTTGGTGAACCACATTATCAAATCTCACATCGACATCCACAAGCTGGAGCAAACCGAAACCAACTTCAAAAGCAAGCTGATAGAATGGTGCCAACGCCACGGCAAGGATATAAGCTTTGATGTGATAACCAACCTCGATGGTGAAAGCGCCAAGCTGTTTACCGTACAAGCCGTTGTTGATGGCGAGGTAATGGGATCAGGCAAGGAGTTCAGTAAAAAGAATGCCGAGAAATTAGCTGCAGAGAAAGCTTGTGCTGCCTTGGGAATCTGATTCATTTTGGATTTCGAATGTTCAATTTCGGATTGAGGCTTGGTTAAGTTGTTTAACCACTCTCCACTCACTAATCACTCACTCACTAAAACTAAGGTTTCTTTATCTTAATATCCCCCGGGCCACCCAAGGATACAGGTGCGTTTATTTGGGGCAGGGCCTTGTACTTATCGCCATTTCGCTTATAGTATTGGTAGTTGGTGCTGATGTGCTTCATCAGGTCATAATCGGCCCATATTTTCAGGTCCTCGTACGATGGCCGCCAAAAGCCCATGAATTTTTGTGCCTCTACGGTGTCTTTTACGCCGGTAACCTTCATAACCAACGGCAGGTTGTATCGGCGGTCAACCTCGGTGGCTTCCAGCTCGCGTTTGCTGAACGCTGCAAAGCGCCGGGCACGCCCTGGTGTTTTACCGAATAATTCGTAAATGCCGGTTAAGGGGTTAGTTAAAAAACTCAGCACGGGCGGCTTGCCATTGTAAAACGTACCCTGGCTTTTATAGGCCCCCATTACCTCTTTAAGTTCCTGCCTTTTGGTTTGGCCCACCACACGCACTTCGCTCAGCTTAAATTCCGGCTGCATATAAACCACCATGCCGAAGCCCTCGCACTTTTGCTTTTGTACAGTATAATCGGCTTTGGTAAATTCAAGCGTATCGCCAATATTGGCTTTGATGGTATAATTGCCCAGTTCGTCGGTCATGACTTCAAACCTGTTCTTCAGGTTTTTTACAGATACGCCGGAGAGCCTGTCGTTTGATATTTTGCGGTAAGTGGTGCCTTTAGCTTCCTGCGCATGCGCGTACACGATGCAAATCAGCATAAACAATAAGGTACAGGCAAAAAGGCGCTTCAAAGGCATAAATATTTATGGTACAAACTTATCGCTTTAAAACGATTCGAAATGTGAAAAAGTGTTAAAACGGATGTGCGGATTGCAGATGTGCAGATTTCAGATGGAAGAGGATGAAGCGAGGTTTTGCGGTGCTGCGTCTCATATCTCAAATCTCATATCTCAAATCTTTCCTTATCTTTGCACATGATAAAATCCATGACAGGGTATGGAATTGCCAGCTTCGATTCGGGCCGCACAAAATATACCGTCGAAATTAAATCCCTGAACAGCAAATTCTTAGAACTATCCCTGCGCTTACCCAAAGTGTTTTCGGAGAAAGAGTTCCAGCTGCGCAACGATTGCAGCAAGCAGATAGAACGCGGAAAAGTGAACTTATCCATCAATGCCGAGCAGGCCGATGCAGCAGAAGCCAAAGCGGCCGGTATAGACAAAGCCCTGCTTAAGCATTACTACAATCAGCTAAAATCGGTAAGCGATGAGTTGAACGAACCAGGCGGCAACCTGTTGCAATTAGCCTTAGGCTTGCCCGATGTGGTGAGGTTTGCAGAAGATACCGTATCAGATGACGAGTGGAAACTGGTAGAGAAAACCTTTAACCAGGCTATGGCGGCGTTCCAGCAGTTCCGCAGCGATGAAGGCAATGTGCTGGAGCAGGATATCAGGATGCGCATAGGCATCATCCTCAAAAACCTGGAATTAGTAGAAATTGAAGAACCTAAGCGCGTGCCGGTTATCCGCGAGCGCCTTAACCAGTTCTTAAGCGAAGCCGTTGGCGCCGAAAGTATTGATAAGAACCGCTTTGAGCAGGAACTGATTTACTTTATTGACCGTTTAGACATTACCGAAGAAAAAATAAGGTTGAAGGCCCACTGCGATTACTTTTTAGAAACGCTGAAGAATGCCGACGCCAATGGCAAAAAACTTGGCTTTATATCGCAGGAGATAGGTCGCGAAATAAATACCCTGGGCTCCAAAGCCAACGATGCCAACATGCAAAAGCTGGTAGTAGGCATGAAAGAGGAACTGGAAAAAATAAAAGAACAATTACTAAATGTGTTGTAAGCTGTTTTAAGGTTGGAAGGTTGTAAAGTTGGAATGTTATCGAACCCAACAGCAACCTTTAAACCTTATAACCTTTCAACTTTCCAACAATAATGAAAGAAGGTAAACTCATCATATTTTCGGCTCCATCAGGTGCAGGCAAAACTACTATCGTGCATCATTTGCTGGGCCAAATACCCAACCTGGAGTTTTCTATTTCGGCCACCACAAGGGCACCACGCGGCGATGAGGAGGATGGTAAGGACTATTACTTCATCAGCCTGGCCGAGTTTACCCACCGTATTGCCAAAAAACAATTCGTGGAATTTGAAGAGGTTTATACCGGCACGTTTTACGGCACCCTGCGCGCCGAGATTGAACGCATATGGGCAAAAGGTAAAACAGTTATCTTCGATATCGACGTAGAGGGCGGCCTGCACCTTAAACGTAAGTACGATGGACAGGCGCTGGCGATATTTGTGCAGCCTCCTTCCCTGGAAGTTTTAAAAGAGCGATTGACCGGTCGCGGCACCGATAGCCGCGAAAAACTGCTGGAACGTTTCGAAAAAGCAGAAAAAGAACTAAACTACGCCCCGCAATTTGATATTATCCTCAAAAATTACGATCTTGAAACGGCTTGTGCAGAGGCGGAGAAATTGGTGACAGACTTTATAGCCAGTTAACAGTTTGCAGCTGGCAGTTTGCAGTTTGATTACGATGGGTAGTTATAAAGATTTACTGTTGTATAAGAAAAGCTTTACGCTGGCCATGGAGATTTTTTCTGTAACGAAGCAATTTCCCAAAGAAGAAACATATTCGTTAACGGATCAGATAAGAAGGTCGTCTCGTTCTGTCAACATCAGCACTATCGAAGCTTACCGAAAGCGCAGGTATCCAAATCATTTTGTAAGCAAGCTAACCGATGCTGATATGGAAAACAGCGAAACTCAAGGCTGGCTGGAATTTTCCTTAGCGTGCGGATATATTACTAAAGAAGTTTACGAAAAGCTATTAGCCCTATCGGGCGAAGTGGGACGGATTTTGCAATACATGATGGATAATCCCGATAAATTCGGCGCGGGATAACCCCCAATGCAAACTGCTAACTGATAATTAACTGCCAACTGCTCACTGCCAACTGCCAACTGATGAAAATAGGTTTACTATTCGGTTCGTTCAATCCCATACACATAGGGCATTTAATAATTGCCAATTACATGGCCAACCATACCGCGCTGGATAAGGTGTGGCTGGTGGTATCGCCACAAAACCCGCTGAAGAAATACGGCGACCTCATCAACACCTACGACAGGCTGGAGATGGCCAAACTGGCTACCGATAATGCCACTAATATTGCCGTGAGCGATGTAGAGCTGAAACTGCCACAGCCATCGTACACCATTGATACCCTTGCCCATTTAAAAGAAAAATACCCCGAGCACGAGTTTGCCCTCATTATGGGATCCGATAACCTGGGCACGTTGCACAAGTGGAAGAACTACAAACTCATCCTGCGCGATTACCGCATCTTCGTGTACCCACGCCCCGGCCACGAGAACGCCGAGTTTGCCTCGCACCCCTCCGTTACCATCACCATGACCCCACAGATGGAACTATCGGCAACCTTCATCCGTAAATCCATCGCCGAAAAAAAGAACGTGCAATATTTTGTGCCCGATCCTGTTTTGAAATTTATAGAGAGCAAGAGTTTGTATAAAGTGTAAGGTTATGGTAACAAAAGAATGGGTTTTGGCCGTGTTGGAAAAGATGCCGGAAAAGTTTTCCGCTGATGATTTTATTAAGGAAATCTACCTTACCAAGAAAATTGAAATTGCAAGACAGCAATTCAAAGAAGGTGATTTTCTGACGGATGAACAATTGGCTGAGGAAATTAGCAAATGGAACTAAAGCGAGTACTAGCGTTAATTTTATTCACGGTATTTTGCACTCATTGCGTAGCACAAAAGTCTGACCGTGATAAAATCTACTGGACTGCCCTTGAGCAATATGTAATCTCTATTGAGTCTGAGAGTTCCGACACTACCGATAGTTATAGTTATCGTAGCGGAAACAAAATATACCTGGAGAAACCTTTTTATATAGATAGCATACCTCCCCAAATAGGGAGGCATAAAATCATTCTTATTACGAGAGATACTCAGCGACTGTTGTACAAAGACCACAACAACAAACTGATTCATACCATAATTTCCCCGTTAACGATAAAAGACGAAAAGCTATTTATTACGATAACGCCGTACCATGGCACGTTTAAAAAGAAGCAATATTTTTTGGGCGCTTCTGATGGTGTGACGATTTACTTTAAGTTTGACTGTAATAAAAAGAAATACGTTTTTGATAGAATAGAACATTGGGCCATATAGTAATATGAGCGAGAAAACCATCCTTAAACTACACCTGCCTACCGACCCGCTTTGGGTGAAGAATGTGGTAGAAAGCAATATAGAAGAATTGCTTACCGACCACGCTTACTGCGAGCAAAAGGCCGCCACCAATGCTATCACCATCATTGTACAAAACCCCAATCTCAGCGATGTAGTACAGGAAATGATTGCGCTTGCCCAGGAGGAGATGGATCACTTTAAACGCGTGCATGATATATTGTTGCAGCGTGGATACACCCTTGGCAAAGAGCGTAAAGACAATTACGTAAACGAACTACGCAAATTTATCATCGTGGGCGGTGGTCGCGAGGCCCAACTGATAGACCGGCTGCTTTTCTCGGCCATGATAGAGGCCCGCAGCTGCGAACGTTTTAAGGTACTCTCCGAAAACATCAACGATACGGCCCTCTCCGAATTTTATTACGAGCTGATGGTGAGCGAAGCCACACACTACGCCATGTTTCTGCGCCTCGCTAAAAAGCACGCCGTAGAAATAGATGTAGATAAACGCTGGGCCGAGTTCCTGGCCTACGAAGCCAAAGTGATACAAAACTACGGCAAAGGCGAAACCATCCACGGGTAAGCTTTACCCTCTTTGTGCAGCAGGGTCGACCAGCGATAGTCCCCACAGCTGTGGGGAGGGCGAGCCAAATACAATCACAAAAAAAGCCCCGGTTCTTCCTGAGAAAAAACGGGGCGGGGGTATATATAAATAGAGGCTAATTAACGGATAGCCTTTGCCGCCACAAATGTTCCTGTAGCATTAAACGTTACCACGTATTTGGTATTGTTCACCGTTATAAAAACATCATAACCTAGCAAAGCACCTGCTTTGCTGCTTATAGAAAACGCCTTGTTGAACACATATCCCGCATAAGTAGTAGTTAAGTAAGTGGTAGCAGCGGCAGGCAATGCGGCTTCGGTAACCGACGCTACTTTGCCGTGGCGGGGATCAATCTGGGCGCGTACTACCAGGCTGCCGGCAGGGGTTATAGCGGTAGCAAACAGGCCGTTGTTCTTGCTGATGAGCACGTATGTACTATCATGCGCCACAAAGGCGTGCAACAGGGTATCGGTTGGATACGTGGTGGTAAAGTAAGTGCTTACGGCAGCAGGGATGGCCGATAGGGCAATGGTGTCGCGCGGGTGGCCGTTACGGTCGCCAAAGGGGCCGCCCTCATGGAAACGGCGACCGTGGCGCAGGTCGTCGCCAATGCGTTGCTCCAATACCTTTACAAAGGTGCCGTCGGTACCAAATTTAAGGCCTACAGGGTTGCCGTTGAACTGGATGGCTACGATATAAGCGGCGAGCACGCCGGTACTGTCTTTTACCGAGAATGCCTTTTTGAAAGTATAACCCGCATAGTTGGTGGTGAGGTAAGTACCAACTGCTGTAGGCAAGGCGCTGAAGGCTACGGTGTCTTTTTTATCGTGCCTGCCCATGCACCCTACCAGGTACAGGCTATCGGTTGTGCCGGATAGGCTTACGGTTGCGATGGCGATGGAGCCCGTGTTGGCAACCGCAGTGGCCAGCGCGTTGTTAGATGCCGCGGTGGTAACTTCGGCAGTAGTAGCGGCATCTTTGGTGCAAGACGATAACACGCCTGCGCTGCCCAGCAGCATTAAGCTGTAGTAGATAAGTTTCCTTTTCATAATCATGCTTTTTTTGTTTAAAAAATTGGTTTCTATATATTCAATTGTTGTTTTGGCGTATCAGGAAGCCATCAGATAATCTACCCGTGAGGCAAACAGGCTTATATCCAATGGCTTTACAAACAGGGCCTCGCATTTATAAGCTTCGGCCAGTATCTTTTTGCTTTTGTAGGCTGTTACTACTATGATGGGCACGCCATGCAGGTCGGCATCTTCTTTAAAGTCCCGGCAAATTTCCTGGCACTCGTTGTTCAGCAGCAGGTAATCTAAAATAACCAGGTCGGGTTTCAGGGCTTTGGCGCGGTCGTAAACGGCGTTGGGGTCGTAAGTAATGTGCACCTCAAAGTTTCCCAGGTGCATCAGGTCGTCCACTACCGATAGTATGCGGTTATCCTTATCCAGTACCAGTATGTGTTTTTTATCGTGGAGGGCGCTCATCGTATTGCTAAATTTTCTTAAGCTAAAGGTGAGGCTTTGCAGGCAGCCATTTTGCAGTGTATCGTTTAATGGGGGGAATGTATCGGTAAACGGAACCGGGATTAAGCGGATTAATACGATTTTGGGGATTTGTCTGAACCATGATTTTTAGGATTCAGGGATTGGCTTGATTTTTTAAGCTTCAAGTAATCCTATAATCAGGAAAATCATGGTTCAGACAAATGGCAATGCCTGCGGCCCGCGCTTTCCGCTCATACTGCACAGGGCCTTAGGCGCAGGGCCGGTATCCGCTTCAATCGCTATTGCGGGGTGAACCGGGATTTTTGTCTGAACCATGATTTATTGGATTAAAGGATTAGCCTGATTTTTTGAGCTTCAAGTAATCCCATAATCAGGGAAATCATGGTTCAGACAGCTAATCTTCGGGCGACAACGGGCAGAATAGGTTAGTATAAAAAATGGGGCGCCGTGCAGCAAACACGAACGCCCCTACTGAACTATATGAAAAAACAGAACGCTTATGAAAGCCAACTTTTTGAACGGAGCTAAGGGGGAGGACTTGCTCTAAACCTAAACACCTGAAGATTGCCTCCCCCTGCTCCGTTAATCTTACGGGTTATTTCAACGTAAATACTTCTACGGCTATGTCGCCCCCGGCTCCGCCTGCGATATAAATCTTATGCTCGTAAACCGTGCCGCCTACGCCGTTGCGTGCCAGGTTAAGGTCGGCGGTTTTTATCCATTGGCCGCCTTTGGCCGGGTCGTAGTAAAAAACATCTTTCTGCGGGCCATTGGGCGTAGTGGCAGTGGCGCGTTCGCCGCCTATGTAGTATATTTTGCCATCCAGGTTTACGGCTGTGCCGCCGCCGGTGCCCAGGGGCAGCTCCGCATCAAGCGTGCTCCATTTGCCTTTTTTAAAGTCGTAGCAATCAACAGGCAACACTACCTTATCAAAAAAGGACATGAAGTTATCCTTATCGTGCAAGCTGGTATTGCGCCCGCCAAGGGCGTAAAGCTTATCGCCTACTACTACGGCCTGTGCATGGTCGCGGATGTGCGGGGCATCGGGCAGTTGCTTCCAGGTCTTTTTTATCGGGTCGTACTCGTCAAACATGCCGTTGGTACCGCTGGTATGGCCATTGGTAATGCCCGCCACCAGGTACAGCTTGCCTTTATGTTCGGCTGTGCCTGCCCCGGCGCGGCGGCGCGCGGCAGGTATTTCGCCCCCTACCTCCCACATATCGTATTGGGTATCGTAGGTGTACACATGGTCGATAGGCGTTTGGTTGGGGTAATTCCTGGTCATGAAAGCGCCCAGCACGTATATTTTATAGTCGTAAGCCACGGCCTGCAAATGATGCATGGGTACCGGGGCCATGGCTTTCTTGTTCCAGGTGAGCGTAACCAGGTCAAGGTCCTCAACAGGCATGGCGGGGCCATCGCCGCCAATTAAAAAGAAACCCTCGTCCGTCCTCACAAAACTGCATTCGCTGCGTGCGGCTATTTTGTTTTTTGTTTTAAGCAGTTCCCAGTGGCCGTCGCCTTTGCCCATGGGCATAAGGGCAAGGCTGATAAACAGGGCAATAATTGCGAGGTAAACAAGGGCTTTTTTCATGATGGAGCTAATTGTTGATTACAGATGGATGCGTCATTATCGACCTGTAATTTACGACAGATAAGCCATCCTGCATCTTTATGGTAAAAGTTTCCGAATCCGTTAGCTCGGGCACCAGGCCCTGCGCCAGCACCATGTATTCGCCAAAGGAATTGAGCAGGGTAAGATCGCCCGTCATATAATGGATAGCCACCTTATGCTTACTGAAATCGGTAATGTCCGAGTCGATCAGCTCAAACTTCGGCGTTTCAAAAAGCAGGCTGTTGCCCAAATTATCGCCCGGGCCCGGTATCCTGCCTTTCAATAGCTGTATAAAATGCCCCACGGCAAAGCTCAGCTTGTAATGCAGCGAGTTAGCACGCCCATCGGCATCCTTCATCTGCCCGAAGGTGGTGTACAGGCCCTGCTGGTTATACGTTTGCGATTTGAGCAGGAATTCCTGGTACGATGCATGCAGCACGCTTTTTCCGAAATCGCTTTCGGCAGATGTATCTATCACCTGCTTGTAGTTAAGTTTTATGATTGCTTTTGCCATGCCTTTAGTTTTTATACATTACAATGCCACGCCGAAAGAATAAGTGCCGTTATAGCCCGCCGCAATGCTGCCGGCCATAGAAAGCGTTTCGTTAGCCAGATCTGTAGCCGAATTACCGAAGATGCCGTCGCTGGCGTTGCGGGTGGTATTGGTACCCAGGTTGTATGTAGAGCTGGTGTGCACCGCATCGGAAATGGTTTCGGAGAAGGTAAGCTGCGTGGTTTTTTTGAGTACGTTGTTCACGTATATCTCAAAGTGTATATGCGTAGCCCTGCCGCCGTACCAGCCCGGGTAAATGGTTATAAATTCTACCGCGCCCTTGTCATCAGTAGCCTGGTAACGCGCAGCCAGGTTTCGCCCACATAGCTTTTGGTGCCCGATTGACCCGCCTGGCCCGAATAGCCCGAGTAGTAGCCATCTTTATTGCAGTGCCATATATCTACGCGGGCGTTGGTTACCACGTTGCAATTATCGTTGGTGTTTACCACCAGCAAGTTTAAGGTAAGCGGTATGCCGGTTTGGCCCGCGGTAATATCGCTGCGGTCGAGCGGGTTTTTGAGTTCGCCGCCGGGGTACGGGTAAGGGCCTTCTACTTCGGTTGGGCTAACGCGGCAGGCGCTGCTGGCTGCGGTGGTATCGGTGGATGTTGTGGTACCGGTTGCATCGGTTGTAGTGCCAACCGATTCCTTTTTGCAGGCCGCAAACAATACAGGGCCCGAGGCCGCAGCAACTGCAAATGTTCTTAAAAAATCTTTCCGCTCCATTTTACAAAAATTAGTAGGGGTAATACTTTAGTTTACTGATGTAAATGTACCGGAGGGGGAAAACGCAGGGTAGCGGGTGTCGGTAAATAAGGATTTTGTGTCGATAAGAGGTGATTGAAGGATTAGAGGAGGTAATCTTAAAATCGCCACGCTCGCTCGCATATTTGACTCACCCCGACGGCCCGCATGCGCGGGCGTCGACCCTCTCTGCTTCGCAAAGAGGGTGAGGAAAAGAAGAAAAAAAGATAGCCCCAATGTCTCCCCATCTTTGCGCAGCAGAGAGGGGCGGGGGTGAGTCGACTCGCGACGCGGACATGACCGGCGGTTCGCTCACATATTTGACTCACCCCGACGGCCGCTATCGCTGGTCGACCCTCTACTCCGTAAAGAGGGTGAAGAAAAGAAGGAATGAAGAAAAATATAGCCCCAATTTCTCCCCTTCTTTGCGGAGCAGAGAGGGGGCGGGGGGTGAGTCGACTCACGACGCGGACAGGGGCTCGCGCCTAATATTTCCTATACACATTATACAGCACATCCATATCGCAGCAGGTGAGTACCGGAAGGTCGTCGGTTTGTACAAAGTGGCGTTTGAAGGCGCTGATGGCGGCGGGCAGGTTGCTGGTATCGTACCCGATGAGGCGCAGGGCCGTAACATAATCGAAGCCCTCGGGCGCGGGTAGCTGCTCCACATCGGCCCACAGACCGAAGCCCTTTTGGGCCAGCAATGCCCAGGGGAAAAGCAGTCCGGGATCTGGTTTGCGGGAGGGTGCAATATCCTGGTGACCAATGAAATTTGCCGTGGGGATGTTATATGTTTTCTTCAATTGTGCCAATAGCAGCAGCAGGCTTTGCATTTGTGCCGGGGCGAAGGGTTCTTTGCCCGTATTATCCAGTTCGATACCGATGGAGCAGCTGTTCATATCGCTGATGCTGCCCCATTTGCTGATGCCGGCATGCCAGGCACGCAGGTAATCGTTCAGCATGTGTACAATTTTGCCGTTTTTACTGATCACATAATGCGCGCTCACCTGCGGCTTTACCAGCGTAAAAGTTTTAAGCGTTTGCGCCAATGAATCCTGCGCGGTATAGTGGATGATGACGTAATTAGGCTTGCGCAGGTTGAAGTTAACGGTACCCACCCACTCGCTGGCAATGGGTCTGCCCAGGCTATCGGCCAGGGTAACGGTATCCTGCTTTTGCACCACGGCTACCAAACTATCCGTTGCGCTGGTATAACGCTTTTCGGTAAGAGCGTAAGGGTTGGTAACCTTTGGCGAACAGGAGGAAAAGATGATGGCGGCGATGAGGATGGGGAAGAGGTAAGCGTTTTTCATGTAGGGTAAAAATAGGGAAATATGCTAAGTAACGTGTAAAGGCGGTTTTGTGTTCTTGGGAGAAAAGAGCAGCGTGTCGGACTGGCTGAGAATTTAAGCCCCCCACGTCATGCCGAATTTATTTCGGCACCCCACTCGGCAGGTATTCGGCAAGCAAAGCAGGTTAGTATTGTGGCAACTTTTATGATGGGGTGTTGAAACAAGTTCCATTAGACTTGCAAAGAAATTAATTAACAGATTGTTGTTGATAATTTTGGCATGTTAAAATGTGGAGAAGATAGCCGGTAGGAAATAGTCACGAGTTCTAGCCTTCGAGGCTCTATGTTGATCTAATGCCCTGGCTATCTTCTTTTATTAACCCAAGGCTCTATAGTAATTTAACCCCACGTTCGTAGCATGGAATTAGCCGGGTTAACTCCACATCCTAAACACTAGCACACTAGCATGTTATGGACAAATTT
>NZ_JBFUEA010000024.1:0-56804 GCF_056404435.1 Mucilaginibacter sp. P2_D11 | reverse complement strand
CTGGTAAGGCTAACTCTTCCACTACCTCCGCTTTGATTACTGCCGGTTTTTTCTGCTTCCTTTGCTTTGACATCACCATCCGGTGGATTTGAGTTCGGGATATTCCATACTTCTTTGCTAAAGTACGATAACTTAAACCCCCTACATTATGGTCTTCAAGAATCAATGAGGCTACTTTCTCTTCCATATTTGTTTACTTAATGTGTAAACCTATTTCAGGACGAGACAACTGATTTTTACCGATTTTATTTAAGTGACTAATAACAAACCTATTATACATTTTACTTAAACAACAGGGTGTGTTCCAAAGCGTTCCACAAAAAAATACAAAACCCTGATAATCAACAGATATTCAAAAATCAGTGTTCCACATTCAAAGTGGAACACCTGCCGGCCACGTGATGCTTACCGAAGCAGTGTCAACATAAAAGGGGAGCAATAGGGCTATGATTTTTTTAGTAATTTTGCCCCATGCCAAAAATCTCGCAAAAAGGGCAGCGCATGCCTGCCTCGCCAATACGTAAGCTAACCCCCTTTGCCGATAAAGCTAAGCTGGAAGGTAAGAAAGTATATCACCTTAACATAGGCCAGCCGGATATTGAAACCCCGGAGGGCATGCTGAACGCCATAAAAAACATCGATTTTAAGGTATGGGCCTATACCCCATCAGAAGGCACGCTGAGTTACCGCAAAAAGCTCACCGAATACTACAATAAACTGGGCTACGATATAACGCCTGAAAACATCATCGTTACCACCGGCGGCTCGGAAGCCATTACCATTGCCATGCTTAGCTGCCTCGACGATGGCGACGAGGTAATTATCCCCGAGCCATTCTACGCCAACTACAACGGCTTTGCTAACCAAACTGATGTGTTGGTAAAACCGATATTATCCTACATCGATAACGGCTTTGCCCTGCCCCCTATCAGCGAATTTGAGAAACTGATAACCGATAGAACGAAGGCCATCATCATTTGCAATCCCAATAACCCAACAGGTTACCTGTATTCGAGGGAAGAATTGGAGGCCTTGAAGGCGCTTGCCCTGAAATACGACCTGTACCTTTTTAGCGATGAGGCCTACCGCGAGTTTTGCTATGATGGCCGCAAGTTCATTTCCCCTATGCACTTGAGCGGATTGGACGAGAATGTTATCGTAATGGATACGGTAAGCAAGCGTTACAGCGCATGTGGTGCGCGCCTTGGCTGCCTGATCACCAAAAACAAGGCTGTTATTGCAACAGGATTGAAGTTTGCCCAGGCGCGGTTATCGGCCGGTATGGTTGAGCAGATAGCCGGCGAAGCCGCCGTAGATACGCCCGACGAGTACTTTACCGCCGTAAACACCGAATATACCAAACGCCGCGATACACTGGTAAGCGCGTTGAACAAAATAGATGGCGTGTACTGCCCCAACCCGGGCGGTGCGTTCTATGTGGTAGCACGGTTACCGATAGATAATGCCGATAAATTTTGCCAGTGGATGCTGGAGAGCTTCAGCTACGAGAACCAAACGGTAATGATGGCACCTGCAACCGGTTTTTACAGCACGCCCGGCGCAGGCACCAACGAGGTACGCATGGCTTATGTAATCAACAACGATGACCTGAATAAAGCAATGGTTGTACTGGCCGAAGGCTTGAAAGCGTATCCGGGAAGGGTGTAGTAGACGCCAAGTTTAGCAAAAAAGCGCTAAAAACGGATATAACTATCCGGATCGAGGATATAAAAAATTACCGAGGCGGAAAGAACGGCGGCCCCTGCCAACAATAGTAGCGGGGCCACCGTTTTCGTGCTAAAATTATCCACCATAAAGTTTTTATGGTTAGCCGGATCGTACACAACCTCCACCTTTTCCCCAAGTGCATAGACAGAAGGGTTGCTTGCGAACAGGTCGTAATCGGCCGAGATAGGCCCCGAGTCGACCGTTTTAAAATATATCACTGGATAAAACCGCGCCTGCCTATTGTTGGTGACCCAACTCCAACGCTTTATTTTTATCTCTTCAACCTTCCCTTGTACTCGAATGCCATTTTTGAGCAATTTGTTGAACTGCACACGTCTGCCATTACCTAATACAAGCATATATAGCCCTGCAATTGTGCCAAACAATTCGCCGTAGGTGCGGTCTGATATATCGATAGTGAGCATAGCGTAAAATAACAAAAAAGAGGCGAAATATCGGGCCTCTACGGTTATTAGGTTTGTATTATGCCCACATTAAAAGCTTTTTCAATAGGCGCGTGATTGGCGGCTTCTATCCCCATAGATATTACTTTACGTGTTTCCAGCGGATCGATGATGCCATCTACCCAAAGCCTGGCGGCGGCGTAATAAGGGGTGGTTTGGGCGTTGTAGCGGTCGGTGGTTTGTTTTAGCAGCTCGGCTTCTTTGGCCTCGTCTACCTCCTCGCCTTTGGCTTTTAAGCCCGCGGCCTGCATCTGTACCAAAACTTTTGCCGCCTGCGAGCCGCCCATTACGGCTATTTTGGCCGATGGCCAGGCGTATATAAGCCTGGGGTCGTACGCCTTGCCGCACATGGCATAGTTGCCTGCACCATATGAATTGCCTATTACGATGGTGAATTTAGGCACAACGGAATTAGCCACGGCGTTCACCATTTTGGCACCATCTTTTATAATGCCGCCATGTTCGCTACGGCTGCCTACCATAAAACCGGTAACATCCTGCAAAAACACCAATGGAATCTTTTTTTGGTTGCAGTTCATGATAAAACGGGTGGCTTTATCGGCACTATCGGAGTAAATTACCCCGCCGAACTGCATCTCCCCTTTTTTAGATTTGATCACCTTACGTTGATTGGCCACAATGCCCACCGCCCAGCCATCTACCCTGCCGAGGCCGCAAATGATGGATTGACCGTAACCCGCCTTATATTCTTCAAATTCGGAGTCGTCTAACAGACGAAAGATAATCTCCCGCATATCGTAGGCTTTCTCGCGGTTATCGGGCAGTATGCCGTAGATGTCTTTTTCATTAAGCTTAGGGGCGGATGGTTTTGTACGGTCGAAACCGGCCTTATTATAATCCCCCACTTTATTCATGATATTGCGGATGGAATCGAGGCAGGCTTTATCGTTGGGGTGTTTGTAATCGGTTACGCCGCTAATTTCGCATTGGGTAGTGGCGCCGCCCAGGGTTTCGTTATCCACCTCCTCGCCTATCGCCGATTTTACCAGGTACGAGCCTGCCAAAAAAACCGAGCCTGTGCCTTCAACGATCATCGCCTCGTCGCTCATGATGGGTAGGTACGCCCCGCCGGCCACGCAAGAGCCCATGATGGCCGCTATCTGGATGATGCCCATGCTGCTCATATGCGCATTATTGCGAAAGATGCGGCCAAAATGTTCTTTATCGGGGAAAATCTCGTCCTGCAAGGGCAAATAAACCCCTGCCGAATCTACCAGGTAGATGATGGGCAGGCGGTTCTCCATGGCTATCTCCTGCGCACGCAGGTTCTTCTTGGCTGTTATCGGGAACCAGGCCCCCGCCTTAACTGTAGCATCGTTGGCAACAACAACGCATTGCCGGTCGCTTACGTAGCCTATACCACAAACCACGCCGCCGCTTGGGCAGCCGCCGTGCTCGGCATACATACCATCTGCGGTAAAGGCACCTATTTCCAACCAGGGCTTATCGTCATCCAGCAGGTAGGCTATGCGTTCGCGGGCAAGCATCTTGCCTTTTTCTTTTTGTTTGGCGGCGGCTTTTTCGCCACCGCCCAGGTATATCTTTTTTAGCCGGGTGTTAAATTCGTAAACGAGTTGCTTGTTAACATCCTCATTTTTATTAAATTCCAAATCCATATACGTGCTCATAATAGGTAGGGTAATGTTAGGAAAATAAACGCAAATCTATGCATGCATAACAAATTAATGGGCACGAATTGCGCGAATGAGACTAATTACATTAATTTTGATTTACCAATTGTACACAATAAACCCAATTGACGAAATTCGTGTTGATTATGAAGAGAACCACTCTATTGATATTTCTTTTAATTTGTTTCGCCGCCAACTCCTACGCCCAATACACATTCGATATCAAAGAAAAAACGTTGGCGTATGCCCGCGGTTTTGAAAAAGCGGCAAACGGCACGCCTATTGAATTAACAACCACCTTTCTAAGCGGCCCCCATATAGGTCAACCGGAGGTATATCGCCGCAAACAACAATCGCTGCCCGATTTGCTGGTGTACTATTTTCCGAATGGAACAGATTCTACCCTCAACCAGGTTTTATACGAATGGGATGATACCAACTTCGCCAATAATCGCGAAGCAATAAAACAGCCTTTAACTACCTTGCAACCCTATATCGATCATTATTTATCCATCCAAAAGCAGGCTGAGGCAATTTTCGGCAAGCCGGAAACAACAGGCTCGCTTGATGATAAAACTCTAATAGAAACAGGCAGGTTTCAGCGGAAAGATAATTTCAATAAGAACGGCGTATCTGTTGAGATGTACATCGTGCTATCCAACAAGCAGGAAACCAACGGCATCGTAAGCATCATGCCCACGCATAGGGTTAGGATGTATGTAAAGACGATGGCTCAGTAGGCGGTCATCAGTGTGCAGTTCTCAGTTGGCTTTTTACCGCCAACTGCTACCGCAACCGCCAACTGAACTTAGGTCAAATTCCTGTCCCTGAACCAAACTTCATCAGGCGCTATGTCAATTGCATCCATCAGGTTGATGAGTTCTACCGGGTCGGCAGAGCTGAGCACCAATGCGCGGTTGGCTGGCTTTAAGTAGCGCTGCTGAACCATTACATCCATTTGCTGCAGCAGGCTATCATAAAAACCGTTGGCATTCAGGATACCTACCGGATGGTTATGTAGCCCCAACTGCAGCCAGGTAAGCACTTCGAAAAATTCTTCCAGCGTGCCGAAACCGCCGGGAAGCATTACGATGGCATCGCAAAGATCGTTCATCAATTGCTTGCGTTGGTGCATGTTTTTCACGATTCGCAGCTCGGTAATCCCCTTGTGCCCTACCTCCTTGTCCATCAAAAACTGCGGGATGATGCCGATAACCCGGCCTCCCCGGGTCATAATTGCATCGGCCAGCAGACCCATCACGCCAACGTTGCCGCCGCCATATATCAGTTCGATACCGCGGCTAACCATTATCTCGGCCAGTTGGTTGATGGATTGCTTCAAAACCGGGTCGCCGTTAAAGTTGGCACCGCAGAATACGCAGAGGGATTTCATGACGGTAAATATAATAGTAAAAGGGTTTCGACGGATTAAAACCCTAAATTCGAAGCATAAATTATATCATCCATTATTTTGCGGGTTTTATCTATTGCATTAACTAATCCGCCAACCTAAACTTACGCTATTATATAAACCACAATCTAAATGAAAAAACACCTATCCTTCTCAGCCGCGCTGATACTGTTTTGCCTTACATCGTTTGCGCAAAACATTGCTAACCCTAAAATTGGTTCGCAAGACGACCCAAATGCCAAAATCGTACTGATACAAACCGACAAATTGTACTCGATGGTACAAATACAGGTAACTGCAAGCAGCGATAGCGCCTGGGCGGTTTTGAACAAGGAAATCTACCTGCAAACCGACGTGGACAATAAGCGTTACGAATATGTAAAATCTGAAGGCATAGCTGTTGCGCCTACCAAGAGGCACACCTTTACCCAGGAAGGGCAAACCGTAATGTTTAAAGTGTACTTTAAAAAAATACCGGCGAATGCCAAGCTAATAGATGTTATTGAACGCGCCGGGCCGCGTACCGAGGGCGTAGCCTTCTTCAATTTTTATAACGTGAGCCTTAAGGAGCAAACAGCCGACGGGAACATAATAACCGATATAAGGATAACAGCACCGGGAGGAGGGTCCCCGGATCTTTCGCAAGGGAGCAACGTATCCGAAGGCGGCAACAACCTTTTCGGCGGCTTGGGCGGCGATGCCGGCATAGGCAACATGTACAAAACGATGATTAAAAGTATGATGGATGCCCAAATAAGCTATTACAAAGAGCCGGGCAAACTGGCGGAGTTGGCTAAGTTAAATAAGCAATATTTTGATGCACTGGTAAAAGAGGGCTTTACAGAAGACCAGGCCTTGAAACTCGCTGCTGCAGCGGGATTAGGCCCTAAGGCCGGATTCGGCGATAATAAGTAAAAGCTAAAACTGTACGCCGATAAATGAGAAAAGGAATGCAAATTTGCATTCCTTTTCTCATTTATTTATGATACCGATAACTAAACTCTGTTCGCTAGCCTCTATCGCGTGTAATTCGGCGCTTCTTTAGTAATGGTAATATCGTGCGGATGGCTTTCGCGCATACCGGCGGCCGTGATGCGTACGAACTTGGCGCGTTGCAGGTCTTCGATGTTAGCAGCACCGCAATAGTGCATACCGGCACGTAAACCACCGATGTACTGGAATATCACCTCGGCCATATTGCCTTTGAACGGTACGCGGCCTACGATTCCTTCGGGTACCAGCTTGGTTACCACGTCGGTCTCATCCTGGAAGTAGCGATCTTTTGAACCTTTGGCCATGGCCTCTACCGAACCCATGCCACGGTACGATTTAAATTTACGGCCTTCGTAGATAATGGTTTCGCCCGGTGACTCTTCTACCCCAGCAAATAACGAACCCGCCATAATTGAGCTTGCGCCAGCTGCGATTGCTTTTACGATATCGCCTGTTTGCTTGATACCGCCATCTGCAATAACGGGGATGCCGCGGCCTTCCAGCGCTTTGGCGCATTCGTAAACAGCATATAATTGCGGAACGCCCACACCCGCTATGATACGGGTAGTACAGATAGAACCAGGACCGATACCTACTTTCACGGCATCGGCACCGGCATCGGCGAGGGCAATGGCGGCCTCTGCAGTAGCAATGTTACCTGCTATAACCTGTAACGTTGGATAAAGTGCTTTAACAGCCTTTACCATATCGATAACGCCTTTAGAGTGGCCGTGCGCGGTATCAACCGTCACTACGTCCACACCGGCATTGTATAAAGCCGTTACACGGTCGATATTATCCGAGGCGACACCAACTGCTGCGCCAACGCGTAAACGGCCGTACTGGTCTTTACAAGCGTTAGGGAAGTTCTTAACTTTTTGGATGTCTTTATAAGTGATGAGGCCTACCAATGTGCCGTACGCATTAACCACGGGCAGCTTTTCGATTTTATTGGCTTGCAATATATTGGCTGCTTCGGTAAGGTCGGTACCTTCGGGGGCTGTAATGAGGTTGGTTTTGGTCATCACTTCGATAACCTTGACGCTCATGTCCTTCTGGAAACGCAGATCGCGGTTGGTGATGATGCCTTTCAGCTTGTGCTCGGCATCGATAACCGGGATACCGCCGATGCTATATTCGCGCATGATGTTGAACGCATCCGACAGCAGGGCATCTTCCAGCAAAGTAACCGGGTCCTGTATCATCCCGCTTTCAGATCGTTTTACCTTGCGTACCTCATCGGCTTGCTGCTGTATGGTCATGTTTTTATGCAGCATGCCAATACCGCCTGCCTGCGCAATAGCAATGGCCAGGCCGGCTTCGGTAACGGTATCCATCGCTGCCGAAATGATGGGGATGTTTAAACGTATAGTTTTCGTTAAAAAAGTACTCGTGTTAACTTCGCGCGGTAATACTTCTGAGTAAGCGGGGAGTAGTAAAACGTCGTCGTAAGTTAATCCTTCGGCAACAAATTTAGATGGGTCTAACTGCATAGCAAATAATTATTTTGGAGTTATTATTTGCCGGGCAAAGATGCGGTTTTATTTCGGATATCGAAAGTATGATTTCGGATTTGATGCAAAAACTGACAAAGTATTGATGATTGAAGATGCAATTTAAGAGGCTTTAGTTAAAATGCTTTTTTAGGGCATGTTTATTTGTCGCATATAGCTATATTTACAATCAACCTTATCTCATGTTTATGAAAAGAAACATCTTACTGATTTTTTCATTCCTGCCTTTTGCAACATTCGCACAATCCAATTTCAAAAGCGGTATATCGTTAATTTAAAAGGAGATACTTTACACGGCTATATCAATTATAAAGAGTGGGAACATAACCCAAAGGATATAGATTTTAAGGCCGCCGTAAGTGGTAAAGCAAAATCATACGGATTGGCGGATATTAACTGCTTCGCGATCGATGGCTACGTAAGTTATTATAAGTACACCGTGAGCATCAGTTTGAATAAAATCGATATAGCTTCGCCTCCCGCCCTTTCAGATACCAGCGCAACTATTGAGAGCGTATTTTTAAAAACTATTCAAAAAGGAGAAAAAATTACGTTGTATGCCTATCGGGATGATATAAAAGAACGCTTCTATGTAAAAGAAGCCGGGATGCTTGTACCGACAGAATTACTGTATGGCATTTACCAGGACCCAAACGGCAGTAGCAGCGTGATCGACAAAAATACGTTTAGAGTACAGTTAGCCCGTTTAGCTCAAAAGAACATGACCGATGCTGTAAAAGTAATTGCGCAAACACAACAAGCTGGATATAAAGAAGGCGATCTGGAAAAGATTTCGGCAAAAATAAATGGCAACACTGCACTAAAAATTACAGTCGCGGCGCATAAAGCACCTGTTCGATTTTTTGCAGGGGCAGCCTTTATTTCGAGCACGCTAAAGTATTCAGCAGACGGCCCGTATTACAATCCGCCACCCGCAAAGGCAAGTTCGCCAAAGATAATTGCAGGTATAGATGTTATAACCAATCCGGATATTGGGCATTTAATATTAAGGATGGAGATGGGCTACTCTGTAAACAACTTTGACATCGCTGATAAACCAAACCCCATTTACAATGTAGCGGCCTACGACGAAAACATAATCGAGCTTAAACAGAATGTTATCTCCATAACCCCGCAAGTGATCTACAATATTTATAATGCCGAAAACCTCAAGGTTTTTTTAAACCTCGGGTACTCTGTGAATGTGGTATCTTACAGCACAAGAAAAGTTACTGTTGTTGTACAAGGGCAACCGACAAGCAATACAACAAAAATAAAAAACAGCGGAGACCTTAATGGCAGCTACACCACATTTCAATTTAAGGTTGGTACCGTGCTTAATAAGCACATCGAAATTTATGGCAGCTATTTCCCAAACGCAGAAATTACAAAATCAGCTAGCTATACTACCAGTTTAAACTCGTACCAATTTGGTATTAATTATATTTTCTAGGCGTCGAGATGGATTTAATATTTTCCAACGATTACCTTATAAAAGTTCTCAAAATCCCAATACTTGTTAGCCAGCGCCTTTAACTCTTCGGCGGTAACGTTTTTTACCGCAGCGGTATAACGGTCGTAATAATCGTAATCCAGGCCTGCGAAATGGAGGTTCTTGAATTTATCGGCATGCGACAAAATATTCTCCAGGCTGCCTAAAAGCGAGCCGAGCATAAAGTTGCGCACCAGCGATAGTTCGTCGTCAGGTATCAAATCGGTTTTCAGCAGGTTTACCTCTTTCTCTATTTCGCTAACCGCAGAATGGCAAACATCTGCCCCAACTTCTGATGCGATGAAGAACGAGCCGCTTTGCTTGAATGAACTTATACCCGAGCCAATGCCGTAGGTATAGCCCTTATCCTCGCGGATGTTGGCCATCAGCCTCGACCCGAAGTAGCCGCCCAAAACGGTGTTGAGTACCTGCATAGCCGGAAAATCGGGATGCGCACGATTGATGAACGGCGTACCGATACGTATGGCCGATTGCAGGGCCCCGGGTTTCTCCGTATAAAAAAACCTTTCTGCAGATGGTTCCAGCGCGGGCTGCATGATATCGGCTATCGCCGGCTGATTTTCCCAATCGTTTTCAAAAGTTTCCGTCAACAATGCCAGGGCACTGCCGTTTACCTTGCCGGCAATAATGACGGTACAATTGGCAGGCTGATACATTTCTTTGAAATGCGCCTGCAAATCATCGCGTGTAAGGCTCTGAAAATCTTCGGGTTGAGCGGCCAGCCCGTAGATGGTATCGCCGTTGAGGGCTCTATTGAAAATGCGGCGGGCCACAAAATCGTTCTTTTGCAGGCTAACCTGCAGTTTCTGCTGCTGGTTGCGCACAAAGGTATCCAGTTCCTTTTGCGGAAAAACCGAATTGGTGATGATATCCTTAATCACCGGCAACGTGCTGGCCAGGTGTTTGGTTAGCGTATAAAGCGTAACCTGCGATTGATCGTAGCTGTAATCAACCTGCAAAAAAGCGCCGTAAAAATCTATATGGTCGGCAATTTGCGCGGCTGTCATGCGGCCGGTACCATCGGTAAGCATGGTATTGGTGGCCACATTGAGCAATGGCTTAGCCGGGTTGAAACGTAGGTTGTTGAATATCCATTCTATGCGCAGCAAATCCTGCCCGCCCGAATTGAAGGCGTAAACATCGCAGCCGTTCGCCAGTTTTATGTGCTCAGGCTTTATTAAGGCTATGTTCTCCACCCCGTTGAATTGGGGAGGAGATTTTCTATCAAGTTTTATCATTGAATATTTTTCGTGACTGAACTCGGATTTTAAAGAATTAAGCAACTTTTCAGAATTCTTTAAATTCGACAAATTCCGGTTTGGCAATTCTGTTAATTCTTTAATTCTGAAAATTCTGATTCAGACAATTCAGATAATTCAGATTCGGTCTTCTCCGCCAGGTAAACCAGCGTTGAAGAATTGTCTTTCCGGAACAATTTATTGGCTTGGTCCTTAATATCTGCCGAAGTTACCGCCAAGTACTTATCTGTTTCGTGGTTAAGGTTATCGGCATCGCCCATCAGCTCGTAAAAAGCCAGGTTCATGGCGTTATCCAAAAGCGACATCTCCGAAAACGCTTTTATCGATTCGGTTTTGTTTTTTACTTTAGTAAGCTCATCTGCAGGCACTTCTTCGTTTTTCAGCATCTCAAGCTCCTGCCAAAGGGCAGCCTCTGCGTCCTCTATCGCAACGCCCTCTATGGGTTTTCCCTGCATCACAAACATGCCTTTATCCATACTTTCGGTAATGTAGGCATGCACCTCGCTGAACAATTGCTTATCCTTTACCAGCCTTTTATAAAGCCTGGAGGAGTTGCCGCGCGACAAGATATCCGACATGAGATCCACCGCGTGGAAGCTGCTATCCAACCTGCCTTCCATCTGAAAAGCGATATATAGGTCATTTAGAGGCACTTTGGCTGTAACCGTATCGCGGCGTTCTTCTTGCTGCGGGGCTTCGATAGGCAAGTTACGAACGTACTTCTCCCCCGCCGGTATTGGGCCGAACCATTTTTCGGCCAGCTGTTTTACCTGCTCGGTTTTCACATCGCCGCCTACTACCATAACGGCGTTTTGCGGGTTGTAATGCTTTTTAAAGAAGGCCTTAACATCCTCTATACGAGCATCTTCGATATGTTTTATGGTTTTGCCGATGGTTGCCCAGCGGTACGGGTGCTGCTTATACACCATAGGGCGCAACTTTAGCCACACATCGCCGTAAGGCTGGTTAAGATAGCGTTGCTTAAACTCCTCTATCACCACATTGCGCTGTACTTCCAGGCTTTTTTTGCTGAAGGCGAGGCTCAGCATACGGTCGCTCTCCAGCCAAAAGGCGGTCTCGATATTGGCCGACGGCAGGGTGATATAATAGTTGGTAATATCGTTGCTGGTGAACGCATTGTTCTCACCGCCAACACGTTGCAAAGGACCATCGTAGTTGGGGATGTTTACCGAACCGCCGAACATCAGGTGCTCAAACAAGTGTGCGAAGCCGGTTTGTTCGGGGTCTTCGTCGCGTGCGCCCACATCGTAAAGGATGTTGAGCACCGCCATGGGTGTTGTACTATCTTCGTGGACGATAACCCTGAGGCCATTATCCAGCGTGAACCGGTTGAATTTAACCATGTAATAACAAATATTTAACCGGACAAATGTATAATAAGTTGTTGGAATGTTGAAAGGTTGGAACGTTTGAATGTTGTAAAGTTTCATTTTTGACCTTGGCGTAACCAACCCACAAGAGACCATTTGCGACACAATCTTTTATCAAACCCCCAAATTCACTTGCTAAAATTTCCGTGTTTTTTTATTTATAGTATAAAAAAAAGGATGTTTTTCGCGCTTTTCCCATCAAAAAATTGGCCGTTTTCGGGCCAGTTTATCCATCTGCAAAAAAGGCTCCAAAATCGGCCATTTTTAGTAAGATTGTCCATCATCCAATTTTTTGCCACGATTTTAATTTTTTTTGAGTCGCTCAAACCGCCTTGCAAAAAATCGCACCCGCATCGTCCAATTTTTCTAAATTTAAGTTTTCAATTATCAACCCCATGCTCAGCCACGACCAGCTTATCGAGGAGCTTTACAAAACCTTCGGCAAAACTAAAATTGCCAAACTAACGGCTATCGTAAATGAAGAGCGTTTGGATGTTGACGCCCTGATTGACCTAACCTTCCATACCGATAAAACCCTTGGCTTCCGTGCCATGTGGCTGCTTGATAGTGTGATGCTGAGCGACATTGCACGTTACTCGGCAAACCTCAAATATTTCCTGTCGCGCATAAAGGAGGTAAACAACGAGAGTTGCAAACGCCACTACGCCCGCATCATGATGTTTATGACCAGCACCAAGGCACCGGATGTTGTGAAGAAAGCCTTAGGGGAGATTGATCTGGAAGATACCGTAGAACAGTTTTTTGATTGGATCATAAACCCTAAAGTAAAACCTGCCGTTAAGATATTTGCTGCCGATGCGCTTTTTAACCTAAGTGAACGGTACGACTGGATAGCCGAAGAACTGGCCAACCAAATGGAGTTCCTGATGCGGAGCGGAGGTCCGGCTATACAGGTGAGGGGGAAGAAGTTGCTGGCAGCGTTGAAGAAATAGTTGGCAGTTTGCTGTGGGCAGTTTGTAGTTTCCGAAAAAGTAGGCGGTTAGCAGTTTGCGGTGGGCAGAAGGATTTATTTCTCGGTGGGCAGTTTGCAAATTTTTTAATTGCAAACTGCCTACTGAGAACTGTAAACAAAAACCTGCTACTGCAAACTGCCCACTGAGAACTGCAAACTGAAAAACTTACTCCACAGGCCTGTCGCTGCCGTGCAAGTGGGTGCTTACCTGTTTATGGTGCAGTTTTGCTTCTATAGCCGATGAACTGTCGTTAGCATATGTGCCGTATGCATTTATCAGAATACCCTTGAGATTATATTTGGCGGAGCTGATAGCATACACGATGGACATATCCGACGGGTTGCTCTGTCCCTCGAAACGATAGAACTCGTCTATCTCGAATTCATCGGCCGCCATGTGTATATTTTTGTCTTTATCGTCTATGGTGTCGCCCTCCAGGCTAAGGTTGGCTTCGTATCCGCGTTTGGTGAGGTCGTTAGTGGCATCCACTAACGTTTCAAAATTTTTCATATGATGGTAGTGTTTATTGGTCTGCTGTATTTACTATCAGGATAACCTCTAAACAAGCCGCGTTGTTTTAATAGGAACCTCTTAAAGCTTGCGTGGAAGAAACAGCAGGTTATCCCCGGCCCGAAAAACTACCATTGCCGACGGGCACCCCATCACGACCGATGAACCCTGAAAAACAACCGACGAGCAGCCGATATCCTCCTTATTTATTGATTATAAGGCTTTAACGACTAAAATCTACCGCCCGTCTATATAACCTCACTGATGGTCTATTTGGTTTTAGCGGCCTGTTTTTTTGTTGTTGCTTTGGGTATTGAAACAAACGAGAACAATTATCCAACACACAAAAAATTAAAAATATCATGAAAAAAGCAATCAAATTATCAGCCCTTTTATTGTTAGTAAGCACCAGCATTTTTGCAGCAACCGGCAAAGTGCTACCCGCACAGGATGAGGTAACCGTACAATCGGCAGCCAAACCAATGGTAGTAGCCATCAGCATCCAAAAAGAAAGCGTGGGCAAATCGTACGTAACGTTTTTCGATGCAGATAGCAACGAATTGATGACCGATTACCTGCCCGCCAAAGATTCTGTAGCCAAAACCTACAATTTATCTGAGCTGGCGCCGGGCACTTATACCATGGCCGTAACATCAAACAACCAGGTGGTTAAAAAACAGCTTACCGTTTTTGAAGAGTATGGCGTAAAAACATTCATGTTTTTACAATAACAGCAAACACCCCTAAAAGCAAACGAGGCCCCGGTTTTACCAGGGCCTCGTTCTTTATATGGCTTCGAATTTGTAGCCTACGCCTTTTACGGTGGCTACAACGTCGTCGCCCAGCTTTTCGCGCAGCTTGCGGATGTGTACATCTATGGTACGGTTGGTTACCACTACCGAGTCTTCCCAAATGTTTTTCAGGATTACCTCGCGGGTGTAAACCTTGCCGGGTTTAGAAGCCAGCAGGTAAAGCAGTTCGAACTCTTTCTTGGCCAATACCACCTTAACTCCGGCTTTGTACACCAGGTAGGCTTCGCGGTCAATCACCAGGTTGCCAATTTCCAGCTTGTTATCGGCCACCTCTTCGGGCGGGGCGTTGCGGCGCAGTATGGCGTTTATACGGCTTACCAAAGCGCGCGGCTTAATAGGTTTGGCAATGTAATCGTCGGCGCCTACGTTAAAGCCGGCAATCTCAGAGTACTCCTCGCTGCGGGCCGTCAGGAAAACCATAAAGGTGTTCTTGAACTCGGGCATGGTGCGCATAATGCGGCAGGCTTCTATGCCGTCCATCTTGGGCATCATAATATCCAATACGATCAAATCGGGGAGTGTTTTCTTGGCTTCGGCAACGGCTTCCTGCCCGTTACGGGCCGAAAATACCTGGTAACCTTCTTTTTTAAGGTTGTATTCTATCAACTCTAAAATATCAGGTTCGTCGTCAACAATCAGTATTTTTTGCTTTCCTGTGGTAGTGCTCATGCAGGTTAATTTTTTTGCATAAATGTATAACCTTAATACCAGTTTATGGTTAACTACATATTAACAAATTGTTAAGTAGCGAGAAAGCTTAACCTTGTGTTTAGGCTAATTAAACGTCTTATTTAAGAAAGCCTCCAAATCGGCACCGGTAATATTCTTAGCCGCGATGTTGCCGTTAGGGTCGATAATGTAATTAGAAGGGATGGCAGATACCTGGTATAGGCGCTCAGTTGGCCCTTCAAAACGCTGCATTTCAGATACATGCGTCCAGCTCAGGTTATCAGATTTGATTGCACCTTGCCATGCGCTTTTTTGTTCATCGAGGGATATGCCTAGTATATTAAAGCCTTTCGGGTGGAACTTTGCATACTGTTTAACCACGTTGGGGTTCTCGCGGCGGCAGGGAGCGCACCACGATGCCCAAAAATCGAGCATCACATATTTGCCTTTATAGTCAGAAAGTTTCACCTGTTTGCCATCGATACTGGTCATGGTAAACTCCGGTGCTTTGTGCCCAACCGATACCGGTTTCACGGCATCCATCTGGCGGATGAAGGCTCTAACGCTGGGGTTATCTTTAAATTCGCCCTTGATGGCGTCTGCAAAGGCAACCAGCTGCTGCTCGTATTTAAACTGATCCAGTGACGTTGCAGCGTAGAAACCCGCCAACGAATGTTTGTTCTTCTCTACGAATTTCAATACTTCCTGGCTGTTATCATCAATATTCTTTTGGAAGACGGGCATGTATATTTTCAGCAAAGAATCTGATTCGTGCCCTATAGAGTCGGATTTTGCTCTGTACTCGTCGGTTAGTTTGCTGTTTTTATCGCCGTAGTAATTGCTGATACGGTTGAACTCTTTTATCTGCTCGGAAGTTTCGGAGCCTGTTACGTCGTACACGTGGGCCGGGTCGTTCAAATCGGTAGTCAGGGTTATATTTTCGCCATTTTTGGCTACGATATCGAATATATTGCCGTTGATGCTCAGCTTGAACAAGTTGGCAAATGGCGTACTGTGCTTAAATTTGAAGTTGCCGCCATCCAGCATAACCGAATCTACCGGGATAACGCCCGCACTATCTGCAGCCAGCAAATACACTTTGCCGGTTTTGCCCGGATTTTTTACGGTGCCGGATACGGTAAAGGTGTCGCCATCCTTGCATGACGCTAAAAACAGGGCTGCGGAAAAAAACACGGAGGCAAACAGACGGATCTTCATTACTATTTAGATTCTAGTTCCTTTATTAAAAGCTGGTTGGTTTTCTTTGGGTCGATTTTGCCTTTAGATATTTTCATTATCTCGCCCATAAACAAGCCTAAAACGCCCTTTTTGCCCTTTTGGTATTCGATAACCTTATCGGGGAATTTGGCCAGCGCAGCGTGTATGAACTCATCCAGTTGCGATGAATTATCGCTAATGAGCAGGTTAAGTTCCATGGCTACATCGGCGGCGTTCTTGTTGCCATCTTTAATCAGCACCGGGAATATCTTATGTGAGGCAACAGAGTTGTTCACCTTGCCCTCGTCTACCAATTTTATCAGCCCGGCAAGGGTGGCGGGTTTTAGTGGGATATCGGTTATGTGGATGCTATGGTCGTTGATATAAGAGCTTACGGCACCCATCAGCCAGTTAGCGGCAGATTTGTAATGATCGGTGTGCTTGATAATTTCTTCAAAGTAAGCGGCAAACTGTTTATCCGCGGTGATAACCCCCGCATCGTATTCAGATAACCCAAGCTCAGTAGTAAACTTCGCGAACAGCTCTTTAGGCAAAGCCGGCATTTGGCTGCGGATAACCTGCAAGTATGCGTCATCCAACTGTATAGGCAGCAGATCCGGCTCGGGGAAGTAGCGGTAATCGTTCGCCATTTCTTTCGAACGGAGCACGGACGTTTCGCCGGTGTCGGCGTTGAAATTTAATGTGTTCTGGTCTATATGACCGCCTGCTTCTATCACCTCTACCTGTCGTGCAAATTCATGCTCAATGGCGCGTTGCACATTGCGGATAGAATTGAGGTTCTTCACTTCGCAACGGTTGCCATACTCGGGCGCGCCCCATAGGCGTACGGATATGTTGGCATCGCAGCGCATGCTGCCTTCTTCCATGTTGCCGTCGCAAATATCCAGGTAACGCAGCAAGCGGCGCACCTCAGTCAAAAACTGACCGGCTTCTTCGGCGCTGCGCAGATCGGGCTGCGATACAATTTCTATCAGCGGCACCCCCGCCCTGTTCAGGTCGATAAGCGAATATTCATCGTGCTGATCGTGTGAGCTTTTTCCGGCATCATCTTCCATGTGGATGTGATGGATGGCGATATCTTTCGAGGTACCATCGGCCAGCTTAACAGTAACGTGGCCGCCAATGCATATGGGGTGCTGATCTTGTGTGGTTTGGTAGCCCTTGGGCAAATCGGCGTAGAAATAATTCTTGCGCGCGAAAGTATTGTTGAGGTTGATGGCGCAATTGCAGGCCAGGCCCATCTTAACGGCGTACTCCACCATTTTTTTATTGATGCGCGGCAATGTACCGGGGTGCCCCAACGAAACGGGACTCACATGCTCGTTTGGACCCGCGCCAAAAGCAGCCGAATCTGAAGAGAATGCCTTACTTAAAGTAGATAATTGCGCGTGTATCTCTAATCCTACTACTAACTCGTACTTATCGCTCACGCCGCCTGTTAGAACTGCCATATAATATATTCAGCTGCTGTACAGCATTGATTTGAACCTTCCAAATATAATGTTAATTATATTTTTTGCGTGTTTTTTTTCAAATGCATTGCCCGTATTGCAAAAAATAGCTACAAAGGCAGTCATTTACCTTCATTTATCTAATGGAGATAATACTTTTACTTAAACAATAAAACCGGGTCTTTTTACGGTATATTTATAATTTTCTAAACCTTTTGACGATTACGGTGTCTGTTATACCAAACTGTTAATAACAAGTTAACACATATTCAAAACCATGAAAAAGACACTATTAGGGATGCTGGCCGGATGTTTAATCCTTGCCGCCTCATTTACAAAAGCAGATGCGCAGATTAGCGTTAACCTTAACGTTGGGTTATGGAACCCACCTGCAGAATATTCTACGGTTGATTATTATTACCTGCCCGACGTAGAAAGCTATTACTATGTACCCAAACATCAATACGTTTACATGGACGGCGGCACCTGGGTGTTTCGCAATTCGTTGCCACCAAGATATAGCAGCTACAATATTAACAATGGCTATAAGGTTGCGGTAAACAGGCCGCGGGCTTACACTTACTATACAACCGACCGCGTGCGTTATGCCAAATATAAAGGTTATAATAAACCAATGGTGGTGCGTGGCAATTCGTATGCAGCGCATAACAAGCACTATGTACGCAGAACCACGGTTGTAAGGACAAATAATGGCGGCCCGGGCCGCGGACCGGGTAACGGGCACGGCAATGGTGGCAATAAAGGCCCAGGTGGCGGCCATGGCAATGGCGGCAACAAAGGTCATGGCGGCGGCCACGGCAAACACTAAACAGAAGGCATTTAAAATATGAAGGCCCTCCGAGTGATCGGGGGGCCTTATTTTTGTAACCAATTCTTTACCAGCACGTCATTGCGAGGAACGAAGCGTGGGGCTGAGTTGCAGCGCGACGTTTACCACCACGTCATTGCGAGGCACGAAGCAATCTCCCGATATGCAGAGCGACCTGCACAGTGCATTGTCCTGCGTAGAGATTGCTTCGTGCCTCGCAATGACGATGGGGTTATTAAGATTTGACAACTTTTTAAAAGTTGTCAAATCTCACGATTCAATTACCCTACAAACCCCCTCGCCTTCTCCAGCGCCTTATCAATCCCGCTGGCATCGCTGCCGCCGGCGGTGGCGTAGAACGGCTGACCGCCGCCACCGCCTTTTACTTCTTTGGCCAGTTCTTTCACGATGTTGCCCGCATGCAAGCCTTTATCCTTCACCAGGTTCTCGGCAATCATTACGATGATGTTGGGCTTGCCGCCTATCTCCGCTGCCAGCACCAGGAACAGGTTGGGCACGATATCCTTTAAATTATAGGCCAGATTCTTCACCGCATCGGCATTGGGTAACTCTACGCGTTGGGCAATAAAGTTGATGCCGTTGATGCTTTCTGCTTTTTTAGCCAGTTCATCTTTTAAGCCGGATGATTTTTCCAGTACCGATTTCTCGATCTCCTTTTTCAGACGGCTGTTTTCTTCCAGCAGACTTTCGATGCTTTTGCCGATATCCTTTGGGTTCTTCAGCAGTTCTTTTACCTGCTGCACCAGTTTGGTTTGCTCGTTGATGTAAGTCTCTGCCGCGATGCCGGTAATGGCCTCGATACGGCGAACGCCGGCCGCTACGGCACTTTCCGATATGATCTTGAAGTAACCGATATGCCCGGTTGCCTTTACATGCGTACCGCCGCAAAGCTCCTTGCTGAAGGTGGCATCAAAGGTAATTACCCTTACGAAATCGCCATACTTTTCGCCGAACAGGGCGGTTACGCCGCTGCTGATAGCTTGCTGGTATGGTACGCTGCGCTCCTCCTGCAGGTAAATATTCTGGCGTATCTTTTCGTTTACGATAGCTTCGATGCGTGCCAGTTCCTCCTCCGTCACTTTGGCGAAGTGGGAGAAATCGAAACGCAGGTAATCGGCATTTACTAAAGAGCCTTTTTGGTTGACGTGCGTGCCCAGTACCTGTTTCATGGCGGCATGTAACAAGTGCGTGGCGCTGTGGTTGTTATTGGTACTGTTGCGGCGTTCCGCATCTACAATAGCCGTTAACGCATCCTCTGGTGTTGATGGCAGTTTATCGGCAAAATGCACGATAAGGCCATTCTCCTTTTTGGTATCGGTAACTTCGATTATCTCCCCGTTAGGGAACACCAGTTCACCCTTATCCCCTACCTGGCCGCCGCTTTCGGCATAGAAAGGCGTTTTATCCAACACAATCTGGAACTGCTCTTTGCCCTTAGCGGTTACCTTGCGGTATTTGATGATATGGGCAATAGTTTCGGTTTCGTCGTAACCGGTGAATTCAACGGCTTCGTCTTCGTCTTTTACCAATATCCAGTCGCCGGTATCGATGGCTGTAGCAGCGCGGGAACGGTCTTTTTGGGCTTTGAGATATTTGTTAAAGCCTTCAATATCTACCGACCAACCTTTTTCGCGAGCGATTAGCTCTGTTAAATCGATTGGGAATCCATATGTATCCGATAACTCAAAAGCAACAATGTCTAATATTCCCAGGGTTGCTGTATTGAACCCTTTTGTTTTTAATTCCTCCAGTTGCTTAAAATTATCATTTAGAAGATTTAAGCCTTTTTGTAAAGTTCTCAGGAACGAAACCTCCTCTTCCAAAATCACCTTCTGTACAAAATCCTTTTGATTCCACAGTTCCTCGAACACACCTTTAAATTGTTCAGCCAATAAAGGCACCAACTCATTAAAGAAAGGCTCTTTAAAACCCAAAGTTTGATAACTATAACGCACCGCGCGGCGTAAGATCCTGCGGATAACGTAGCCGGCTTTATTGCTTGCCGGTAGCTGCCCATCGGCAACAGCAAAGCTGATGGCGCGGATATGGTCGGCCAATACGCGCATGGCTACGGCATCTGCCCAATCGGTATCGCCGGGTTTGGCGGCGCTGTTATATTTTTTGTTCGATTTCTCTGCGATGAACTGTATCATCGGCTGGAAAACGTCGGTATCGTAGTTGCTTGTTTTGCCTTGCAGCACCCGCACCAAACGTTCGAAGCCCATGCCGGTATCCACGTGCTTATTAGGCAGCGAATGCAGCGAACCATCCTTTACGCGGTTAAACTGCATAAATACGTTATTCCAGATCTCTATCACCTGGTCATGGTCGGCGTTAACCAATACGGCACCGCTTACTTCTGCACGCTCGTTATCGGGGCGACTATCAAAATGCACTTCCGAGCACGGTCCGCAGGGACCGGTTTCGCCCATTTCCCAAAAGTTATCTTTTTTATTGCCGGGGAGGATGTGGCTATCGTCTACATACTGTTTCCACAAGTCATAGGTTTCGGTATCTTTTTCAAGGCCCTCTTTTTCGTCGCCTTCAAAATAGGTTACGTACAGGCGGTCCTTATCCAGCTTGTAAACTTCGGTAAGCAGCTCCCAGCTCCAGGCAATGGCCTCTCTTTTAAAGTAGTCGCCAAAGCTCCAGTTGCCCAGCATCTCGAACATGGTGTGGTGGTAGGTATCAATCCCCACCTCTTCCAGGTCGTTATGTTTTCCGCTTACGCGCAGGCAGCGTTGGGTATCGGCTACGCGCGGCGCTTTGGCTGGCGCCTCGCCCAAAAACACGTCTTTAAACTGGTTCATCCCCGCGTTGGTGAACATCAGGGTAGGGTCGTTTTTAATTACAATGGGCGCGCTGGGTACAATAATGTGCCCTTTAGAGGCAAAAAAATCAAGGAAAGCCTGGCGTATTTCGGTAGCTGTCATAATAGTACTTGTATTGCAAAACGGGTTTGCTGTGCAAAAGTGTGAAAATTTTTGTGAAAATGTTTCTCATTATCTTCATTGTAGGCAAAGCGTGGCAATCATCAACAGGCAGAGCAGTTTGCCTCGCCTGTGCCTTGTTAGGAATGGGTGTGCTGCCTGAAGCGTCAGTGGATGTTCATTTCTTTTGGCACCAAAAGAAACGAACCAAAGAAAAGTGCCGGCTACGCCCTGTTCTATGAAAGTTTGTGCGTTAGCGGTTTCAGTGGTTGCCGAACAGGACAAGGCCGGTTTTTGAGGGCTTCGTTAGGCTTGTCGGGCTCTTTTTTCAAAATCAAAGCAATCTTTTAATCAAGTACATCAAGGTTCAGACAAAAAGAATCATCGGAATCTTAAAATCATTAAAATCAACGGTCCAGACAACAATCAGGCAATCCTTTAGTCAAGCGCATCATGGTTCAGATAACAATTCAGCAAATTCTTAAATTCGCCCCATCAATCCAGACATATGAAAATACAAATCATGGGCGCATCCTGTGCGGGCTCTACCACTTTGGGTCGTGCACTGGCCAAGCGTTTAAATATCCCTTTTTTTGATACCGACGAATACTTCTGGGTACTTACCGATCCCCCCTTCACCACCAAGCGCGAGCCGGAATTGCGCAATGCCATGATAAAAGCCGAAATGGCTAAGCACGAAAGCTGGGTACAAGCCGGTTCGGTAATCAAATGGGGTGCCGACTGGGAAGAAATGTTCGATGTGGTGGTGTTCCTGTACATCCCGCATGAACTGCGTATGCAACGCCTGATAGCCCGCGAGATCGAACGCTACGGCGATATCATCTACACCGACCCTGCCCGCAACGCCCAGTACCAGGAATTCGTTGCCTGGGCTGAAAAATACGATGACCGCTCATTTAGCGGGCGAAGCATACAACACCACGAGGACTGGCTAAGCCGGGTTGATGCGAAAGTATTGGAGATACGCGGCGATACTACGGTAGCAGAACGGGTGGAACGCGTTATCAACTTCTTATCGAAATTGTAGTCCTATTCTGTTAATTCCAGAAATTCCTTAAAATTCGAGTTCAGACAATTTACGCCGCCAGCCTGTTCGCTTTCACCACTTCGATCATGTAGTTGTTCATGAGCTCATATTCGGAGATGATAACGCTGAAATCTTCGAAACGGAGGCCGTCTTCAAAGGCGTACAGGGTGTAGCCGCGTTTGTTGCCGTCGTACTCGCCAAGCTCGTACACTTCGTCGTAATTCTTGCTTTTTATCTTTGCGCCGCTTACCAACTGGTAAGAATCGGATATGTTTTGGAATGTGATGCTCTTCATAGTACTGATGGCTATGCAATTACTTTGCCAAAAATTAGCACAGCCCCCTCTAAATCTCCCCCGGTTGGGGAGACTTTTAAAAAAGCCCTCCCTTCCGGGGAGGGTTGGGAGGGGCTTCTAAAACCACTCAAACAACTCCGCCTGTTTCAGCGCAGCCTTTTCTGCCGATGGGATATCTTTGAGGATTTGCCCCTCGCCCATTTGGATGATGCGGGTGCCGTAGTTTGCTGCGTCCTTTAAGTTATGGGTTACCAATATGGCGGTGAGGTTGTATTGTTTTATCAAATCATCGGCTATGCGCATTACCTTTTCGGCAGATCGCGGATCGAGGGCGGCAGTGGGTTCATCCAGCAATAGTATCTTGCATTCATCCATCACGCTCATCAGCAGGGTTAATGCCTGTCTTTGTCCGCCGGATAGGGTGCCGATAGGTTGTTCGGTCTTATCTTCCAGCCCCATGCCCAGGGTGGCTATCTTATCACGCACCAATTGTTTAAAGCTTTCGTTTTTGCCGATGGTAAGCCCTTTATTTTGGGTGCGCAGGGCAGCTAGCCGGAAGTTATCCAGTATGCTCAAATCTGCCGCTGTGCCGGATAATGGGTTCTGGAAGATACGGGCTATCCACTTGCTGCGGCCATAGTCGGGCAGTTTGGTGGCATTGTTGCCATCAATGGTAACCGTGCCGGTATCGCTGAATATCGTACCTGCAACTAAATTCAACAATGTGGTTTTGCCCGAACCGTTGGAGCCTACGATTACCACAAACTCGCCCTGCTTTATTTCCAGGCTCAGTTTGCCCAAGGCCTTCACTTCGTTGGGTTTGCCCGCGTTGAAGGTTTTGCTGATATTTTTAAGTTCTATCATGCTTTACGGGAGAATAAGCGCGGCAGGCCGACGATAATCGCTACGAATCCTGACGTTACAATCTTCAGCATATTGGGGTTTACGCCGATGCTTAAAGTAAGTGCCAAAACAAACTGGAATATAATTGCCCCGGCCAATACCAACACCAGGCTTAGCCATACCGAAGTTATCTGCAGCCAGTTGATGAGCGTTTCGGCGATGATAACCGAGCCTAGCCCGATAATCACCACCCCTATCCCCATACTGATATCCGCGAAGCCCTGCATCTGCGTAATGAGGTAGCCGCTCAATGCCGTAAGCGCGTTGGCTATGGCCAGGCCGATAATCTTCATCCTGTCGGTATTCACGCCAAGGGCGCGTATCATTTGTTCGCTGTTGCCGGTGGCACGCATAGCAATGCCGAAATCTGTTTTGAGCAGGTAGCCGATAAGCAGCGTAAGCGCAGCAACGAACAGCGAAAGGATAATAAGCGAATTTTGATTCGGGTCGGTTAGGATATTCAATACCGAGAATAAAGTGGGCAGACTAAGCAATGGCAGGTTGGATCGGCCCAAAATGGTAAGGTTTACCGAGTATAGTGCGGTCATTACCAAAATGCCGGCCAGCAGGGCGTTTATCTTCAGTTTGGTATGGATAATGCCCGTAAGCGCGCCGGCTGTTGCCCCTGCACCTATTACCGCCAGCAATATCAACCAGCCGGGCTGGTTATGCGTAAGCAGTATGCCCGTAACCACCCCGCCCAGCGTGTAGCTGCCATCGGTAGTAATATCCGGGATGTTGAATATCTTCATGGATATGTATATCCCGAAGGCAATCCCCGCGAAGCATAGCCCCTGCAATAAAGCGGTGAGGTAAAAATCCATTATTTTACGGCGGTGTAATCAGCAGGGACGGTAATGTTATATTTCTTAGCGGCAGCAGCATTGTACACCCGCTTGCGCAATTTCACCATCTCTAATTTAAGCCCATCCGTTTTATGGGTTTTTAAATATTGTGCTGCCTGCAGGCCGCTTTGGTAGCCCCATTGGTAAATATCGGCACCGAAGGCAGCCACCGCGCCACGCTGTACCAAGCCGGCTTCGCTGGTAAAAATGGGTACGTTATGCGCGTTGCAGCTCTTCAGTATAGTTTCGAACGCCGCGAACACGGTATTATCCGGGTTGGCAAAAAAGGCATCTATGTTTTTTCCCAGCAGCGCTTGCGTAACCAGCTGCGCATCGGCAGATGAATTGAGCGGCAGGGCAATAATCTTCACATTGAGTTTATCTGCCAGACCTTGTATCCTGTTCAACGCATCCGCAGATTGCGGCTCACTTTGATTATATATCATGCCAATGGTAAGCTGCGCTCCTTTCGGCTTCAACAATTTAGGGATGATGGCAAAGGAGGTATCAATATAATTCAATTCCTCCATGGTGCCGAACAAATTTGCAGGGCCTTTGCCGCTTGCATCGGCCACCTTCATCCGCTCGGGCGTGGGCGATACCATCTGGAAGATGGGTATCGTTTTGGTCTTTTGGATAGCCGTCACCGTGGATAAAGTGGTTGAAGTAGCCAACAAATCCACTTGCTCTGATACGAACTGGTTCACAATCGTCGTGAGCGTGGGGATGCTGCCTTGCGCATTGCTGTATTTTATTTCGATGTTCTTTTTCTCTTCGCTGAAGCCATTATCCTTTAGGGCCGCTACGAAGCCGTCTTTAGCCTGCGATATGGTAGCATCCTCAAACGCATCCACAAAACCGACCACGGGCACGCCGTTCTTTTGGTTAGTTTTGCAAGAAAAAACGGCGGTAATTACTAAGGCGGCGAGTAGAAGCTTGGCGGTTTTCATATCATCAAAAGTAGTTAAAGGCGGTCGTTTTTAAAGCCCTGTATGGGCGTATTTTGTCTTTCAAATATCAGAATTTTCCTATCGCGACGCTTTTTTTACTTATTTTAGCCCTTAATGATACCCATTGTTTCAAAATTACCTCAAACCGGCACCACAATATTTACGGTAATGTCGGCCCTGGCTGCCGAGCTGGGCGCAATCAACCTATCGCAGGGTTACCCCGATTATGATTGCTCGCCCGAGTTGGTAGAGTTAGTAAGCAAGGCCATGACTAACGGGCATAACCAATACGCACCCATGCCGGGATTGATGGCCCTGCGCGAACAGATTGCTATCAAAACCGAAAAACTTTACGGCGCTGTATATAATCCCGATACCGAAATCACCGTTACCGCCGGCGGCACGCAGGCCATATTTACGGCGATAAGTGCGGCAATACACCCCAACGATGAGGTAATCATATTCGAACCGGCTTACGATTGTTATGCCCCTGCCATTAAGCTGATGGGCGGCGTGGTTAAGTCACTGGAGCTTGACCCGCCCGATTACCGCATTGCCTGGGATATGGTGAAACGCCTCATCAACGGCAAAACCAAAATGATCATCCTCAATTCGCCGCATAACCCTACCGCAACTATTTTGCGCAAGGAGGATATTGACGAGCTCAGCGCCCTGGTAAAAAACCAGGATATACTGATTTTGAGCGACGAGGTGTACGAACACCTGATATACGACGGCGAAACGCACCACAGCATGGCCCGCTACCCCGAACTGCAGCAGCGCAGCTTCATCGTATCGTCGTTCGGCAAAACCTTCCATGCCACGGGCTGGAAGATGGGCTATTGCCTCGCACCTGCTTACCTAATGGCCGAGTTCCGCAAAATACACCAGTTTTTGGTATTCAGCGTAAACGCACCCATGCAGCATGCCATAGCCGAATATCTAAAGGATGAAAACACTTATTTAAGCCTGCCCGCTTTCTTCCAGCAAAAGCGCGACTACTTCCGTGAGGGGCTAAAAGGCAGCCGTTTTAAACTGCTGCCTTGCGCGGGTTCGTACTTCCAATCTGTGAGTTACGATGGCATTACCGATGAGAAAGATACAGAGTACGCCATACGCCTAACCAAAGAAATTGGCGTAGCTTCCATACCCGTTTCGGTGTTCTACAGACAGGGTACCGACAGCCATATACTGCGTTTTTGTTTTGCCAAAAGGCAAGAAACTATCGATAAAGCCGTTGATAGGTTGTTGAAAGTGTGATAGCAGATAGTTCATGGTTCATAGCAGGATCAGGACTTCTACAATATAATATTAGCGGAAAAAGCTATGATCTATGAACCATAGCCTATGAACCAAAATGCTTATGGATAATTTGAAAGTTACCGTTTACCAGGGATATTTATTTTGGGAAAACACCGATAAAAACCTGCAGAATATATCGCTGAAGCTATCGGGCATCCGCGAGAAAACCCATCTCATCATCCTGCCCGAGATGTTCAACACCGGCTTCAGCATGAATGCCGAAGCTTTGGGCGAAGAAATGGGTGGCAAAACCATGCAATGGATGGATGCTACCGCCAAAAAGTACGATTGCGTGGTAACGGGCAGCCTTATCATTAAAGAAGAAGGCAAATATTACAACCGCCTCATTTGGATGCGCCCCGATGGCAGCCATGAGCATTACGACAAACGCCACCTGTTTGCACTGGGCAAAGAACATCACACCTACACCGCCGGCACAAAAAAACTCATCGTTGAGCTAAACGGCTGGAAGATATGCCCCATGATTTGTTATGACCTGCGTTTCCCGGTATGGCTGCGCAATGTGAACGAAGAATATGATGTGCTGCTTATCGTAGCCAACTGGCCCGAGCGCCGCGCCCTGCACTGGCGCACCCTTATCCCTGCCCGCGCGGTAGAAAACCAAAGCTACGTAATAGCCGTGAACCGCGTTGGCCACGATGGCAACGAGGTGTACCACTCCGGCGATTCTACCTGCATCAGCCCCAACGGCGATGTAGTGTACTACAAACGCGACGAGGAAGACCTCTACACCTTCTCCATCATCCACGACGAAGTGAAGAAAATACGCCGGGCCTTGCCGTTTTTGAAAGATGCGGATGAGTTTAGGTTGGTGGATTAAAGGTTAAAGGTTAAAGGTTAAAGGTTAAAGGTTAAAGGTTAAAGGTTAAAGGTTAAAGTGCAATGCTTGTGGGATTTTTTTGTTTTAAAATTCTGTCAATTCTTTTAATTCCTTAAAACGGCGTAGCCTTCTTGAGATCCATAAAAAACAATTAAACACGAAAAATTAGAGTTCAGACAAATTATCAGGAAATCCTTAAATCAGGAAAATCAAGGTTCAGACAGATAATCATGGCGATGCCCACCCTATCGCATTTTCTTAACCGCTGATTTTATTGATTTCAAGATTACGCTGATTCCCGACTTATCCAACCAATGAACCAGTGAACAAATGAACCAGTGAACCAACCAAACCAATATTTCTTACTATTTTGCGTTATCCAAAAAACTAAAACTGGCTTTCTACATGAGATTGATTATACGCGGTGCTTTACTGGTGTTTATTTTAAGTTCGGCACTCGGCGCATCGGCCCAGGACACCGCTAAAACTGCTGCAAAGCCCAAAAAGGAAAAGAAAGAAAAACCGCTCAAGAAAAAGGAGCTCACCCAGTTCGTTAACCCGTTTATTGGTACCGGCGGGCATGGGCACACCTACCCCGGCGCGGTTGCGCCATTCGGCATGTTGCAGTTGAGTCCCGATACACGTTTAGAGGGTTGGGATGGCTCGTCGGGCTATCACTATAGCGACACCACCGTTTACGGTTTTTCGCACACGCATTTGAGCGGGACAGGCATTGCCGATTATTGCGACGTGCTATTTATGCCCACCACCGGCGAGCCGCAATTCAAGAATACAGACTACCGCTCGGGCTTCAGCAAAAAGAACGAGTTTGCTTCCCCCGGCTATTACAAAACCAAGCTGAACAAGTACGATATCGAAGTAGAGCTTACCGCCACCACGCGCGCGGGCATGCACCAGTACGATTACCCCAAAACCGATAAAGCCAACATCATCATCGACCTGCAGCACCGCGACGAGGTGCTCGACTCCTGGATAGAAGTAGTTAACGACCACGAGATACGCGGTTTCCGCCGCTCCAAATCATGGGCAAACGACCAATACCTTTACTTTTACGCCAAATTCTCTAAGCCTTTCAAAACCTACGGCATAGCCCTTAACGACCAATTACAGGCAGGCCAAAGCAAGGTACAAGGCAAAAATGTGAAGATGTACATCCAGTTCGATAACCCCGGCGAGGTGCTTTCCAAGGTGGGCATATCATCCGTAAGCGTTGATGGCGCGCTGAAGAACCTCGACACCGAAATGCCTGATTTCGATTTCAAGAAAATACTGAAAGCTACCAAAACCGCCTGGAACGACGAACTGAACAAGATACAGGTAGAAGGCGGCGCACCACCCAAAGCGCAGCAGCAACAGGAAATAGGCCCATACGGCTACCCAACCTATGTAAAAAAAGGTGTCGAGTTGCCCGACCCTGCACGCCGCAAACAGGTGATATTCTATACCGCGCTGTATCACTGCATGCTGGCTCCGAACATCTATAACGATGTCGACGGCCAATACCGCGGGCTCGACCAGCAAATACATACCGCCGCGGGATTCAACTATTACACGGTTTTCTCCCTATGGGACACTTTCCGTGCCGAAAACCCGCTTCTTACGCTCATCGACCGCAAACGCACCACCGACTTCATCAAAACCTTTATAGCCATGTATGAGCAGGGCGGCTTGCTGCCCATTTGGCCGCTGGCCTCCAACGAAACCTATTGCATGGTGGGCAACCACTCTATCCCGGTAATTGTTGATGCTTATGCCAAAGGCATCCGCGATTTTAATGCCGAGGAAGCCTTTATCGCCATGAAAGCCGCCGTAAACCGCAAGCAGTTCGGACTGGATAACTACGTAACAACCGGCGCAGTAAATGCCGACGTAGAGCATGAATCTGTGTCTAAAACGCTGGATTATGCTTACGATGACTGGTGCATTGCCCAGATGGCCAAAATGCTGAACAAACCAACCGAGTACGCCGAGTACATCAAGCGCGCGCAGTACTGGAAGAATGTTTTCAATAGCGAGAACACCTTTATGCAGGCCCGTGATAACGGCGGCTGGTACACCCCATTCGAGCCTACCGAAATCAACAACAACTACACCGAGGGCAATGGTTGGCAGTACACTTTTCTGGTACCGCAGGATGTAGAAGGCTTAATAAAAGCTATGGGTGGCAAAAAAGATTTCGAGATAAAACTGGACGAGTTGTTCAGCACCACGGCAAAACTCAGCGGCCGCGATCAGGCCGATGTTACCGGACTGATTGGCCAATACGCCCACGGCAACGAGCCGAGCCACCATATTGCCTACCTGTACAACTTTACCAACGCGCCCGATAAAACGGAGTACTACGTAAACAAGATACTGCGCGAGCAATACAGCGACAAACCCGATGGCCTATCGGGCAATGAGGATTGCGGGCAGATGTCGGCCTGGTACGTGATGAGCTGTTTGGGTATCTACAACATTGCACCGGGGCAGCAGCAGTTCCAGGTGGGCGTGCCACAGTTCGAAAGCATCATCATCAGCCTGGAGAATGGCAAACGCTTCAACATCAGCAATACCGGCGCAACGGTTAGCCGCGACAATAACTTTTTGCAGGGCCTCAACCTGGATGGCAAAGCCTATAACAAGCTATACATCAATTACGAAACGATAGTGAAGGGCGGCACCTTCGAGGTTTTCAGTGGGAGGATTGCTAATAAACTTTTCGTGCAGGATTTGGAGAAACCCACCTCGGCCATCACCGACGAGCTGATCGTACCGAACCCGTACATCGTGGCTGGCACCAAAACCTTTAAGAAACCCATCACGGTAGAAATCAAATGCATCGATACAGCCGCAAAAATATACTACACGCTGGATGGCACCACGCCCACCGCGGCATCGCAGATTTATGATAAGCCGATACAGATATTGGTAAACACCACTGTTAGGGCTATAGCTGTCAACAACGGCAAGAGCAGCTTTGTAGATGAGGCCACTTTCATTAAGATACGCAGCGACATCAAACTAACCCTCACCAATAAATATCTGCCCAATTATTCGGCACAGGGCGATGAAACGCTGATCAACGGCATCCATGGCACCAGCAACTGGCGGTTGGGCAACTGGCAAGGCTACCAGGGTAAAGATTTGGAAGCGGTGATAGATTTGGGCACCATAAAACTCATCAAACAGCTAAGCCTGGGAACGCTGCAGGATAGCCGGGCCTGGATCGTGTTCCCGCAATACGTACAATACTGGATATCCGATGATGGCAAGAATTACAAACTGGCCGCAACGGTAAACACCAAAGTGGATGTAAAAAACCTGGATGTGCAAACCCAGGAATTTGCCGCTACAGTGAACGTAAAGGCCCGCTACATCAAACTCGTAGCCAAGCAATACGGCCCCCTGCCCGATTGGCACGAAAGCAAAGGCAGCCCATCGTACATTTTTGCAGATGAGATAACGGTGGAGTAGATTTGAGAAGTGAGAAGTGAGATGTGAGATGTGAGATGTGAGATATAGGTGCAATTCTAATTTAGAATTTTGGTTTTAGATTTAGAATTTAGGGGTTAGAATTTAGGATTTAAAAACATGGATGAAAATCTTTTAAATCGTGTACGCGAAGCGTTGGTAGATATATCGCCCATCGAAGAAAAGCGCATGTTTGGCGGTGTCTGCTTCTTGGTAGATGACAAGCTTTGTATCTGCGTAAACAGCCATGAGATGCTTTGCCGCATCAACCCCGATGATTTTGAGTCGGCATTAGAAATGGATAACGTACGCCCCATGCAGCAGCGCGAACGTACCGCCAAAGGCTACGTTTTTGTGCACGAGGATGCGCTAACCAACAAAAAAGATTTCGATACCTGGGTCCAAAAGGCGCTGGATTATAACAAGATAGCTAAGGCTAGTAAGAAGAGGAAGAAGTAGGCGCAACCCCTCACCACCACGTCATTGCGAGCGAAGCGCGGCAACCATCGGCTAGCAGAGCGGCTCTGCAAGTCCGACCTTTGTGCCGAGGATTGCTTCGTGCCTCAATGACGCGGTGGTGTATCAATCCCAATTAAACGTAACCTCCCTATTATTCAGCTTCCATTTCGTCGGCCATTGTTCAGTGAGCCAATCCAATGGTTCGCCGGTTGGTTGTACTTTGGCTGCCTGGGCGAAGGCTGTTTTTATAGCGGATTTTTTATCTGCATCCAAAAACGCAGTTTCGGCAGATATGAACAGCGGCGAGCCGCTTTCTGCCAGCAATTGCAGCCACTGGCTGTTCCTTTCCCAGGAGATATCGTGCGTAAGGCCCACGCAATCGCCATCGGCGGCGTAAAAAGTATTGTTTTGCGGCAGGCGGAACGCAAGCGTATTTACGCCATATTTTTTGGTACGTTCCCATTCCTTCCCGCTGGTATCATCGCCAATGCGGTTTAGTTCGAATAAGCCCGCCGATAAATGGCTCACGGTATTGCAGCCTATGATATACATATCGCCTGCGGCCTGCCTTATGGTGCCATAAAGAGTGTTGATGATCTCGGCGTTGGTTTTAGATTGGTCGTTAAAATGCCAGCCGGGTACCGTAAGCCGATCTTTCATCTGAAACCCCCATCGACCGAAAATATCCCAGCTGCTGTAATCGTGCTTCACCATATCATAACCCCATTGTTTATACAAGCTGATGTTGCGCTTTACCCTTTCCAGGGTTTCGGGCAAGGTAGGGTCGAGTATCTTCTCGTCGGTGTTACTGCGGGTAGGCAGTGTTGGTGCCAGCAGCGAAGTTTTATCGTCTTGCCGGGCAATCAAAGGGCGTGTCCACAAGCCGGGATGCATGCCGATTTTTTTTATCTCATCGGCCATTTTGTGCATGTCTTTAAACTTATCGTTCACTATCGAAAAATCATCCGGTTGCTGCCAGCCATCATCGATGAGCGAGAAAGGTTTATTCGAGGTATTGGTAACGAAACCTGCCATTACCGAAGTTTGTTGTTTTACGCTTTCAAATGAGTTTTTGCCATACATCACATACCAATCGTTTATACCGTAAACAGGCTGTTTAGGCAGGCGTGGTTTTGCGCACATCAGCTTGCAAAAACGTGTTAAGGTTGCCCAGGGCCTTTCGCCTGCAAGGCTAAGGGAAGTAACGATATCTGCTGCATGCAGTTTACGCTGGCCAAGCTTTACGCCATCTCCGCCCGAGCGAGTGTCCATGGTCAACTGCAGGCTCTCGTCTGCAACGTCCCACCAACACATAGTGTTGCCGCCCGTCTTCACACCGAAGGCAGCGGTTTCCTTTGCGTCGTGTAGCAGCACATACCATGGGTTGCGCACACCTGCTTGTGGCGCTTTCCAGCCCAGGTCGGCATAGCTCCGTTCCCAGTGGTCACCGAGTATCTTGCCATATTTTTTTGTTTGGTATTTCCATTTAAGGCGCACTGCCAGCAAATCAGCCATTGGCGATTGTACATAAACTGCCTGCGCATTGCCTGTGGCCTTTATTTCTATGCGAATGTCTTTATAGGTGTAAGCCCGGCCGCCAGTAGCGGTGAGTTTCACCCAACCTTCGGCCAATTCGGCCCAGGCCTCATCGGGATGGTTGATGAGGGCAAACCCGGTGCCTGTTGCAAAAGTGAGCCTGCTGTACATTGCCGCGACCATAGATGCAGCAGATAGTTTGATAAAATTACGACGTAACATAGGGTGTTATAATAGGTAGGATAAATGTAGCAATTACAGGCAAAAATCGCTCAATCGCTTGTAACAAATCCCCAAAGCTGCACTCTAACTGCATAAGGAATATTAAATTAATACCATACGCTCTATGAACTGGAAATTCTTATCCCGCAAAAAAGCCGATACCGCCAAGCCTAAAAAAAGCAAAACCCGCGAATGGGTAGATGCCATTTTGTTTGCACTGGTGGCTTCCACCATTATCCGTGGTTTGCTATTTTCGGCATTTGCTATTCCTTCGGCTTCTATGGAAGGCAGCCTGATGACGGGCGATTACCTTTTCGTGAGCAAGCTTTCCTACGGCGCGCGCATGCCGATGACACCTTTAGCTATCCCGTTTACAGAGTCTACGGTTTATGGCGGCATGAAAACCTATTGGGACGCCGTGCAGCTTCCTTACTTCCGCCTGCCCGGCCTGGGCGACGTGAAAAAAGGCGATGCAGTAGTATTTAACTACCCTGCCGAAACCGAACCCCGCCCGGTAGATATGCGCGTGCACTATATCAAACGTTGCGTGGGCCTGCCCGGCGAAACGCTTACCATTGTAAACGGGCAAGTGTACACCGATGGCAAAGCGGTAAAGAACGCGCCGCATGCCCAAACCTCTTACACCGTAGTTACCAATGGTACACCACTAAATCAGGACGTTTTAAATGACCTACATGTGGAGACGCGCGATTTCAACGGTGCCGACACCTACGAAATGATAATCCCTACCGACAGCTACCAGCAGGTAAAAAGTTTCTCTAACGTAAAATCAATTACACAGAAAAATGAGCCAAAAGGCCAGGCCGATATGGGCGTTTTCCCGCAAAGCAACTTATTCAAATGGAACCAGGACAATTACGGCCCTATCCTGATTCCCAAAAAAGGCACTACCATAACCCTTAACGATAGCACTACTGCCCTTTACAGCCGCGCTATTACGGTTTACGAGCACAACAAGCTGGAGATAAAAGGCAAGGATGTTTATATCAACGATAAAAAAGCCGACACCTACACTTTTAAGATGAATTACTACTGGATGATGGGTGATAACCGCCACAATTCGGGAGATTCGCGTTTTTGGGGTTTCGTACCCGAGGACCATATCGTAGGCAAAGCCGTTATCACGTGGATGAGCATCGACAGCACCGCATCGTTCTTTAGCAAAATCCGCTGGAACAGGGTGTTCAGGCCGATACACAGCGTGGAGCAATAAGGAACCGGGATTAAGCAGATTTTTACGATTTTTTGGATTTTAATAAGTTAGCACTTGTTAAAATGAAAGCGCATATCCAAAATTGAATAAAATCGTATAAATCCCTAAAATCCGTTTAATCCTGGTTCATGCCCCGCCCCATAGACAATTACTTCCTCAGCCACCCAGAGCCTGCCCAAAGCTGCCTGCAATTCCTGCGCGGGCATATCCTGGCATTGGATGCCAACCTAACCGAGGAATGGAAATACGGCATGCCTATGTATTGCTATAAAGGCAAAATGTTTTGCTATTTGTGGACGCATAAGAAATACCTGCAGCCTTACATAGGCATCGTAGAAGGCAACCGCCTAAACCACCCCGATTTACTGCAGGAGAAACGCGCACGCATGAAAATATTGTTGATTGATGCTGCGCAGGATATCCCGGTTGAGAAAATTGACGGGATATTGAGGGAGGCGCTTGGGTTTTATAAATGAACCCTGAAATCTTCGCTATCGCGAGCGAAGCATATCCCGTGGTTTGCATAGTGCAAGCTTTCAGCTTGCGTCAGCTGGAAGCTGACACCATGCCCGCCACGGGTTGGAAACTCGCGGCAGCCAACATTCCTATCGCTGCATCAGCCTCGCTACGTATTTGCCAATAATATCAAACTCCAAATTAACAAGGCTGCCTTCGCGCACATTATGCAGGTTGGTATGCTCATACGTGTAAGGAATAATGGCTACGGAGAAATAATTTGGACCGGAGTTTACTACCGTAAGGCTGATGCCGTTTACGCATATCGATCCCTTCTCAACCGTAACGTTGCCTGTTGCGGCATCGTATTCGAAGGTATATTCCCAGCTGCCATCCAGCTCGGTAAATTTGGTACAGATGGCGGTTTGATCTACATGCCCCTGAACGATGTGCCCATCCAACCGGGCGTTCATCTGCATACAGCGTTCCAGGTTTACGGGCTCGCCAACTTTTAGGTGGCCAAGGCTGGTTTTATTCAGGGTTTCTTCGATGGCTGTAACTGTGTGCGCGGCATCTGTGAGCCCCACAACCGTAAGGCAAACGCCATTATGCGCTACCGATTGATCTATCTTCAATTCATTCACAATAGCCGATTCTACGGTGATATGCAGGTTGCCCTGCTCATTTCGTAGGTCAGTTATCTTGCCTAAAGTTTCTATAATTCCTGTAAACATGCCGCAAAAATAATGTTTTGCTTCGCGAATTTTAAATCGTGCGCATAAGAGGATACTTGGATGAGAATAGGGCTATTCTTCGTTGCTGACTACTACTATCTCCACGCGCCTGTTCAGGTCCGAATCGTGGGCAGTAACCTCGGGGAAAATTTTCGGGTCGCTGCTGCCAACGCCCTTGTGGCTCATCCGGCCTTTGTCTATGCCTGCCTTCATCAGGTAATCGTACACGAATTCGGCCCGATATTTAGACAGTGCGTATTTCTTGTTATCGAAATCGAAGCCATCCCGCCCGCTATATTCGCAGCAGATATGCCCTATAATTTTGATTTTAAGCTTAGGGTGCTTCTTCATCAACTCCACCAAAATATCTGCGTATTTGTGTGAAGCCGGTGTTAAAAAATGCCTGCCGCCCAAAAATAGCAGTTCATCTATATCCATCCGCTCGCCGGCTTTTAACGTGGCCAGCTTATCTACCTTGGCCTGGAATATGGTATCCCTAAAAACGCTGTCTTTTTTGATAATGGGAGCCGGTTCGCTTACTACTGTTAGCGTATCCTGCGGCATTGGTAATGTTGGGATAATTTTGAGTACGATCACATCCACCCTCCTATCCTTTGGGCTTCCTTTGGAAGTTTTTTGTTTGCAAGATGCCTGCTCGCCTTTTCCTTCGCTTGAAATATCCATCCCCGGTAAAAGTTGTTGCAGGTATGCCTTAACGTTATCGGCACGGCCTAAGCTTAGCGTTGAATTGTATGGCTTGCTGCCTAAATAATCCGCATAGCCTATAACGTGTATTGCTTCAATACGGATTTTATCCGCCACAAAAGCCGAATCGAGTTTTTGCCGGTGCAGGTTTACATCTTTTTGGTTGATGTTGTAATACAGATGTAGGGTGTCGATTTGTGCAAAAAGCGTTGCCGATTTGCAAAACAACACGATGATGAATATAGATACAGTTTTATAGCTAATCATTAATATCCTTTAGTGTACCCCTATTTAAAACAACTCACCAGTTCCACCCGCTTGTTGCGCAAATCCTTGCCGCCCTCCATAACCGATTTCAGGTTGGCGAGGTAAAACGTCCACCCTATCTGGCATTGCACCAGTAGGTTCTTTTCGGGGTCGCGTTCCTGCGGTATATCTTCCTGCAACAAATCGATGATGGTAAGCCCGTTGCGGGTAGAAAAAGACACGCTAACCGTAGTGTTGCCGGTAAACGTAAACTTGATGAAATCTTTGCCGTTGGCTTCCAGTACGCTGCCTGTTTCGGTAACGGTGTTATCGTAGCCGTGCCAGTGCCAGGCGTAGGTATCTTCTTTGGCAATCTGCTCATCGCGCTCGCGGCGGCGCTGGGGCACGGTGAAGAAATCGGCCTTGCGCAGGAACCATTTCTCAAGTCCGCCGGGCGTGGCCCAGGCCAGGTAAAGGCTGCGCATATCCACATTATAATCGCCGCAAAGCTTGAATTTCTTCCACCTGATGTCTTCCATAACCGGTTTAATTGGTCAGATAAAACTAAGTATAAAACTTTGCGTTTCGTTATCTTACCATCAAATTGATTTAAACATGCCAAAGCAAAGCGCGGGGATTTTAGCCTACCGGAAATTCAATAACCACCTGCAGGTTTTCCTGGTACATCCCGGCGGACCATTCTATGCAAAAAAGGATGCCGGCGCCTGGAGCATCCCCAAAGGCGAGTACGAAAGCGATGAAGACCCGCTAACAGCTGCCAAACGCGAGTTTGAAGAAGAAACGGGGCAAAGCATCAATGGCGAGTTTACGCCCCTCGCCTCTATCAAATACAAAAGCGGCAAAGTGGTGCATGCCTGGGCTGTGGAGGCGGATGTTGATGCGGCCAATATCAAAAGCAATTATTTCGAAATGGAATGGCCACCCAAATCGGGTAAGATGGCTAGTTTTGTGGAGGTGGACCGGGCGGATTGGTTTGATGTGGATGCCGCGAAGCAGAAGATAGTGTCTGCGCAAGTGGGGTTATTGGTGGAGTTGGAGGGAATGATTTAGGCGATTTGCCCCTCAAAGCCTTTACCATCACGTCATTGCGAGCGCTGCGCGGCAAGCATCGGCAAGCAGAGCGGCTCTGCTAATACGACCTGCTTGCCGATGATTGCTTCGTCGCTTCGCTCCCCTCGCAATGACGACATTTTATTAGTTAACTCCTATTCTTCACCCAGTTAGATACCCCACCTCCGTTGCTTTCCGCCAAAACAACCTTACCCGCGCCCAATAGCTTCTCCATCACCAGCGCCGCTATCAAAGCCTCTTCCTCCGTACCTTTATCCAGTGACTCCGGCGTAAAGTATTTCTTTACGAAATGCGTATCGAACTGCCCCGAGGTAAAAGCCTCGTGCTGCATCACAAATTTGCCGAATGGTAACGTAGTGGTGATGCCGGTAATGTGGTATTCGTCTATAGCGCGTACCATGCGCTCAATGGCCTCGGTGCGGTCTTTACCGTAGGTGATGAGTTTGGCAATCATCGGGTCGTAATAAATCGGGATTTCCATACCTTGTTCAAAGCCATCATCTACCCTTACCCCGGGGCCTTTTGGGGTAACGTAGGTTTGCAGCGTGCCAATATCCGGCAGGAAATTATTGGCGGGATCTTCGGCGTAAACGCGCAATTCCATGGCATGGCCTTTTATTTCCAGGTCCTCCTGCTTAAAGCTGATGGCTTCACCACGTGCGATTTTTATCTGTTCTTTCACCAAATCTATGCCGGTAATCAGCTCCGTTACCGGGTGCTCAACCTGCAGGCGGGTGTTCATTTCTAAAAAGTAAAAGTTGAGCTGCTCATCCATAATAAACTCTACCGTGCCTGCGCCGGTATAGTTTACAGAACGCGCCACATCAACCGCGCATTTACCCATGGCCTCGCGAATTTCGGGCGTCAATACCGATGAAGGCGCTTCTTCCACTACTTTCTGGTGGCGGCGCTGTACCGAGCAGTCCCGTTCGAAGAGATGCAGGATATTGCCATGCGTATCGCCCAGTACCTGTATCTCGATATGCCTCGGCGAAGAAACATAACGCTCAATAAACACCGAGCCATCGCCAAAGGCCGAGGTAGCCTCGGATACGGCAAGGTCCATCTGTTCTACAAAATCGTCGGGGGTATCTACGATGCGCATGCCTTTGCCGCCACCGCCCGCTGCAGCCTTGATGAGTATAGGGAAGCCTACTTCAACCGCGCGGAGCTTTGCTTCGGCAATATCGGTAATGGCTTCTTCGGTGCCGGGCACCATGGGGATGTTGTATTTTAATGCGGCGGCCTTGGCGGATAGCTTGTTGCCCATTACCTCCATAGCCTCGGGCGAGGGACCGATGAGTATCAAGCCAGCCTCGCGCACCTGTCGGGCAAAACTGGCGTTCTCGCTTAAGAAACCGTAGCCAGGGTGTATGCCTTCTGCACCGGTCAGCTTACAGGCCGCAATAATTTTATCGCCGACGAGGTAACTTTGATTAGATGGTGCTTCGCCGATGAACACGGCTTCGTCGGCATAGCGTACATTGAGGGCGTTGCGGTCAGCAGCCGAATAAACGGCCACAGTTTTAATGCCCATTTCGCGCGCGGAGCGCATTACCCGCAAAGCTATCTCGCCACGGTTTGCTACCAGTATTTTTTGCATAGGTAACAAATGTAATGGTCTGAACCGGGATTAAGCAGATTTTTACGATTTATGGGATTTTGAACTTCCACGTTATGTCGAACTTGCGTCCCCGCTGGGTCTCTTTAAAAAAGGACCCTGCGGCTCGAGGACATTCACACGCAGCATATCCGCTCTGCATAGTGAGAATTCATAGAATATGGATAATGCACAGGCTTTAATTCTGACAATTCGTTAATTCCCTAAAATTCGAGTTCAGACAGTTTATCCTACCAAACTTTCCTGCTCAATTTTCTTTTGCAGTTCCAGTATGGCGCCTATCAGTGCTTCCGGGCGCGGGGGGCAGCCTTGTACGTAAACATCTACGGGGATTACCCTATCAACACCCTTTACCACATGGTAGCCGTGCTGCCAGTAGGGGCCGCCACAGTTACTGCAAGATCCCATGCTGATCACATATTTGGGGTCGGGCATTTGCTCGTACAGGCGCTTGATGCGCTCGGCCATTTTAAAGGTAACGGTACCGGCGATGATGATTACATCGGCCTGGCGACTGGATGGACGCGGGAAAACGCCGAAACGGTCGAGATCGTAGGTTGCCGCCATAGCGCCCATCATTTCTATGGCGCAGCAGGCTATGCCAAAACTTAATGGCCACAGCGACGACAAACGCGCCCAGTTGAGCAGATCGTTCATCTTGGTTATGACGATGCCGCCGCTTTCGTTAGTCAAATCAGGCGTCATTTGCAGGCTTTTTAAAACTTGGTTTAAACATAGGCTTGGGCGGAGTGGCAGTTGCGGCAGCAGCCTGATTAGTAGCAGTGGCAGTTACCGTTTGCTGTACAGGTTGAGTTGCTAAGCTGAACTCTTTTACTTTGAATGCACTTTGCTGCAGGTTTATTTTATCATAGAGCGATTGCGGGATATTGGTGCCGGAATCGGGCAAGGTTGGGCTTGGTTTTATCCAGTCCAGGTCGCCTTTTACCCAAACATAGGCAAGGCCTAAAATAAGGATACCTAAAAAGATGAACATCTCGATAAGCGAGAACCAGCCCCAGCGCGGATCTAATTGGATGATTTCCTTGTTGCCGAAAACGGTGGCCCATGGAAACACGAACACCATCTCTACATCGAATAATAAAAACACCAGTGCGATCACATAGAAACGCGAATTGAAGGGCAGCCAGGCATTGCCGGTAGGTTCTTCGCCGCATTCGTAGGTACTAAGCTTCTCTGGGTTAGGGTTTCGCGGGGCCAGCAGGCGGTTCACGCCGAATAGCATGAGTATCATTACGACACCTGTAATTAAAAAGATAAGTATCTTTCCAAATTCTGATATTTGCGAAACATCATCCATGACAGCAAATTTAACAAAACAAACCCAATTCGACGCGATAATTATCGGCGGCGGCGCCTGCGGCCTTATGTGCGCCGTACAAGCCGGCTTTTTAGGCAAACGCGTGCTGGTACTGGAGAAAAACGACAAGCCCGGCGCAAAAATACTCATCAGCGGCGGCGGCAGGTGCAATTATACCAACCTGTATGCCACACATAAGCAATTTATATCTCAAAACGAGCATTTTAGCCGCTCAGCCTTAGCACAATGGACGGTGGATGATACCGTCACCTTTTTTGAAACTTACGGGATAGAAGGCAAGGAGAAAACCCTCGGGCAACTTTTCCCGGTGAGTGATAAGGCAAAAGACGTGGTGAATGTTTTCACCAATCTCTGTGATGATTTGGGGCAGGAAATATGGTGCGACGCCGAGGTTACCGCCATTGAGCAAACTGCAGATGGCTTTACCATCAGCCTTGAGCGGCAAGGCAAGCAGCAAACTTTATTCGCCCCAAAAGTGGTCATCGCTTCCGGCGGCCTGCCTATAGCCAAAATGGGCGCAACAGATTTCGGCTTACGTGCTGCGCGTAAATTTGGAATGACAGTTACCGAAACCTCCCCTGCCCTGGTGCCGCTCACCATTACGGGCAAGGACCAGCCCTGGTACGAGCAGCTAAGCGGCAACAGTGTATTTTGCCGGGTATGGAACGACAGGGCAAGCTTCGAAGAAAACATCCTTTTTACCCATTGGGGATTAAGCGGACCGGCCATCCTCCAGATATCCTCGTACTGGAAACCCGGCGAATCTATCTATATCGACCTGCTGCCCGGCAAATATATCACAGAGATGATAATGACCGAGCGCGAGCAAAACGGCAAGAAAATGCTGCTGGCTTACCTTGCCGGCCTGTTTACCCGCAAATTTGCCGACGCGCTTAGCGATTACGTGCCGGCCGAAAAAAACCTCGCCTCGCTTACCAAAACCGAACTGGAAGACATCAGCATACTGATACACGAGTTTAAAGTAAAACCGGCAGGCACCAAAGGATACGACAAGGCCGAAGTGATGACCGGCGGGGTAGACACCAACGAACTATCGTCCAAAACCCTCGAAAGCAAAAAAGTACCGGGCCTGTTCTTCGGCGGCGAATGCGTAGATGTTACCGGCTGGCTGGGTGGTTACAACTTCCAGTGGGCATGGGCAAGCGGATTTGTTATAGCGCAGAACTTATAGGGCACTCACATCCACTCAAACGGCTCGCCTGATGCGATGTGGGTAATTTTCATCCCGGGTAACTTTGGCTGCAGCCATTCTACCAGGTACCACATGCCCGGGTCCTCGCTAAAATTATGGCCGATGAGCACCAGTGCCATCTTGCCGCCTAGCGCACGTTGGTCGCGCATGTATTCGGCGGTTTCCCACTCCGATAATTCCCCCGCTACCAACACGTCTGGTTTCTCGGTTTCGGCGAATGCCACCTGCCTTTGCCCGCCGGGTGCACCGGGTAATAGCGCTATATGACTACATTGCAGGTTAAGGTCGCCGATAACGCGTACATGCTTAATACTCAGCGATGTTTTCAAATGCGTAATCAAAGCTTGCAAACTTATGGGCGGCACGGTAACATCGTACTTGCCAGTTTTAAAGTATTGCAGCCAGCCGAGTTTTTTGGCGGTGCCATAAGCCACCAAATCGGGTTTTATAGAATGGATATAATCGTGGAAACGCCAAACGGTAATCTTGTATTTGGCCAGCAGAGCCTGTTTTTGTTTTACGACATGGTTATCCTTCACCCAGTCGGGGTTATCGGTATGGTTATAAAATGTCGGCTCATGCGCTATGATGAAATTTGCGCCCAGTTTCGCGGTTTCTTCTATAACGGCCACGGTGGCAAACATGGTGGTTACGATGCCGGTAACCATCATATCGGCACTGCCGCTTTTGAGGGTATCAACCGTGCCGGGTATTGGGCTAAGGCCGCCTTCTTTAAGTATCAGATCGATGACTTGCTGTACGGTAATATCCTCCGCCTTAACTTTTGCAAACGAAAATGCCGGGTTCAATCCGAGCAGAGCGAACCCAGCTGCGGCCGTTGACGCTTGGGCGATGAATTTGCGGCGGGAGGGCGATGTTTCTTTCATGATTGGTATTTTATCGAGCCATAGCATTGGCGGATTGAATGTACAGCAATAGCTGCAACAGAACAAATCAGCCTGAAAATATTTACGCATAAAAAAGCCGCCCTTTTTGTGGCGGCTTCATCATTAAATTCTTTATTTACCTGATGGTGGCTGCGTGCCCGGGGCAGGTGAACCTGCAGGCGGTTGAGCACCAGGTGCACCGGGACCACCCGGAGGCGGGCCACCCGGGCCACGGCGTTGCGGAGCCGGTGGGGCAACAACTTCCGGGTGCGATACACCACGGTGGCAGCTGTAGCAGTTGATGCCGGTTTGTGTCATCATGCCCAGACTATCCTTTTTGGCCTCGAAATATTTTTTGTTGATATCGTTCATCATTTTATACATATGGCGAGCCATATCTTTTTCAGGCTTCGCATCGCTGGCGAAGTCCATTTTGTGGGCCTGCTCGTCGCGTACGTGGCAAAAATTGCAATGAACGTTCAACGAGTGCGCCCATTCATCCATTACTGCATCTAATTGCTTATCAGTAATGTGTTTTGGCAAAACCTTTAAATTTTTGAATTTATGCTCTTCGGGCTGTGGCGCGGGCGACATGGCCATAAACACCACTACCGATAGCAGCGTTGCAGTGGCCAATAATTTTTTGTTGATAGTCATTTTTTTGAGGCTGATTTAATAATACTAAGCTAACTCAAAAAAATCGAATCAAAGCGTTTGAAAACAGAAATGTTACAGAAATGTCATTTTAACCATGTTTAAACATACTTTGCTCGCCTCAAATGAAAGGTTCAATCATTTCCATGCTTATCTCCCATAGCTTTTTGCGGGCATCATCGTCTGTTGCCCTTGCCGATGGACTGTGAACCTTACCGCCTTTAAAGTATTTGCCGCTTTTGGCATCTATGCGGCTACCTGTTGCCAGGTAAACCACATTTTGCGCTCCTTGTTCTGCCGTTATCATAAATGGACGGGCCAACCAAAGCCACACCTTGCTGAATCCGCTAAGCCCGGCACCGAAATTAGTATTTACTACGCCCGGGTGCAAGGCAAGTGATGTAACACCCTTTGGCCCATATTTTACTGCTATTGAACGTGTAAAGTATATGTTAAAAAGCTTGGCCATGGCATAGGCCTTAAGCGGCGAGTAGCGTGCAGTTTCCCACTGCAGATCTTTAAACTGTGCTTTACCCAGGCGGTGTGCATCGCTGCTAACGTTAATTACACGGGCCTGCCCTTTCTCCAGCAAGGGCATCAGCAATTGGGTAAGCAAGAAATGCCCGAGGTAATTTACCGCGAACGTCATTTCGAAGCCGTCTTTGGTCACCTGTCGAGTGGCAAATATCCCTCCTGCATTATTTATCAGGACATTGATGCTGAAGAGGCTGCTTTTGAGGATGCCCGTAGCGTTGCGGATGCTATCCATATCGGCCAAATTGCAAGAAACCAGGTAGATATTGTTATTCTTGGATATGTTTATCAGTTCCTGCTTTACCTGTTCTCCTTTATCTATGTCGCGCACCAGCAGGTAAAGAGCATGGTTTTTTTTTGCGAGCGCCAAAGCGGTTTCTTTGCCTATGCCGGATGTTGCGCCGGTGATAACGGTTGTAGTAATTGGCATGGTAATAATAGTTTGGTAAGGGGGATTTTGCTCTACCAAAACTAATATATTGCACGGTATTTGCAAAGGGGATTGTGGTAGCAAGCTACGCCCCCTGCATCAATCGCAATCATATCCATGAAACAGAGCCTTTCGACTGCCAGAAGCCCAAACATAAGCTGGATAAACAACCTGCGGTTGATAAGCATGGTTGCAGTGGTAGTTTTACATACGGCCTCGCCGTTGTTGTTCAATTATAAAACGGCTACACTTGGCAATTGGATGGCAGCAGACGTTTATAATGCCCTAACCCGATTTGCCGTGCCGGTATTTGTGATGGTGACCGGTGCTTTGCTCCTGAAACGCGAATATGAACTGGGCGATTTCCTGCGGAAACGCCTTGGCCGCCTGATACTCCCTTTCCTGTTCTGGAGCCTGGTGTATGTGGGTTATCAATGGTATAACGAGATAATCGTATTCCCTGCCGATGCCTGGGGTTGCATAAAAATGGTATTGCATCAGCTAAAAACGGGCAGTTCGTACCATTTGTGGTACGTTTACCTCCTTATTGGCATGTACTTGTTTATCCCTATCCTGGGCAAATTCGTGCGAAATGCTACCGAGCGGGAACTGCTCTATTTTTTGGCCCTATGGTTCATTACCATCCTCATCAGCGAGCCATATCTCGACCGTTTCGAAACAGCGGTAGACCTACACAATTTCGCCGGCTACACCGGTTACATGGTGCTTGGCTACTACCTCACTAATAAGCAATTCAATTTCCCGGGCGGCATACTTTTGATTATTTTGATATTCTGTTGCCTGGTAACAGTAATTACCATAGGCACTTATTACCTGGAAGTGAAAACCGGGGAGCTAAGCACTTATTTTTATGAACCAGTTGGCCCCTTTGTTGTGCCGCTGGCCGCAAGCGCGTTCCTTATTGCGAAACATACCACAGTAAAGATTCCTACAAAAATCATAAGCCTCTGCGAGAACGCCGGAAAATACACGCTGGGCATTTATTTTTGCCACGCACTCATCCTGAATATATTAGAGCTGAACGATATTACCTACGCGTTGTTCAACCCATGGCTCAGCATACCCTTGGTGGCCCTGTTGTGCTTCATGCTATCGTGGTTGCTGGTTTGGGTGATGAGTAAAATTCCGCTAGTGAAATATCTGGTGGGGTAATTCAGTTGGCAACATCGAAATAAAAGCCGATGGGAAATGCCGACTGCATGCCAATCGGAGGAATCATTTTAGAATCGGTGCAATCGATAAAATTAGTATCTTTGTACCCTGCAAACTGCCCACCGGGAACTGCAAAAAATGGGGTCGACCGGAATTGACAGGATGGAGATAAATAAGTAAGCATGCAGCGCGTTGGGTGAATTAGCGCTAAAATCTGAACGCTCAAACTTTCAAATGGCGAAAATAATTTTGCCTTAGCTGCCTAATTTAGAATTAGTATAGCTTTTGTCCCGCCGGTTTTCTGTTCTGTTGGATCGGCAACCGGGGCATCGAAAAACGGAAATAGCCTGCTTAAAGGTGTGGTAAGCAAGCGAAACAAAGCACCTAAGGATTAAGGTACAGGTAAGCGGTTAACCTTCCATAGTCCCTACAATTAAATAACAGCTAAGCATGTAGAAAGCTTATTTTATACCATGTTTGGACGAGGGTTCGAATCCCTCCGGCTCCACTTAATTCAATGTTAAAACAGACTAAAAGCCTGCAAATCAAATGATTGCAGGCTTTTGTTTTTAGACATACTGGTTACGCGGTTCATTGTATTGGTGGGCTACGCGACATCGGATTTGACCAGCATTAATAATAAAAAATAAAAAACGGGTTTGGAACCCAGCCTTCGTACCGAAATTAGATTGACAGGATATTTTATGCAGCAATATTGCGTTTATAAGCATACTGGTTGGTTATTTTTTTAAAGGGGTTTGGAGCTTGAGACCGATAAGCGAAAAAAAGAGCACCCAAAACTATGTTAGAAATTGCTTAAATTAACCATTTATCAGTTGGAATGTTTCCCCCAGCATAGTAACCAGCACCTCCAGTTTTACAGGTTTGGCAATATAATTGTTCATCCCGGCTTCCATGCATATTTCGCGGTCTTCTAACATGGCGTTGGCGGTCATAGCAATAATAACCGGTTGTTTTGCATAGTGTTGCCTTATATAACGGGTAGCGTCTAATCCGTCCATATCGGGCATTTGCACGTCCATTAAAATCACGTCGTAAAACTGTTTGTCCAGCATGGCAATAGCCTCTGATCCATTTGTTGCCAGTGCCGGCTGGAAACCAAGTTTCTCCAGCACTCGTAATATCATTTTCTGATTGATCAGGTTGTCTTCGGCCACCAGGATGTTTAAGGGGTGTAAGGCGGAAAAATCTTTGTTAAGCAAAGTAGCGTGTTTCTGGTCCTGATCTGCCTGCGGCGGTAATTGCAGCAATTCGGCTATTATTATCTTTCTTAAACGCTGTTGCTTAACAGGTTTGGTTAATACAGCAGCAAATAAACCGGGGTGTTGCTTTTTAGTTTCGTCGCCAATGGAACTTAACAGGATAACCGGTAAAGCTTTATTTTTTTCTTTGATAGCGGTGCTAAGCTGAACACCATCCATCTCGGGCATCTGCATATCGGTTATCACAAGGTCAAGATCAGGTTTACTGTTCAAAATTTGCAACGCATCATGCCCGGATGAAGCCATAACCGGCTTAAGCCCCCAATTCTCCAGCTGTAGCTGCAATATGCGGCGGTTGGTAGCATTGTCATCTACTACCAGCACTTGTCTTCCTTTAATTCCGTCTATGTTTAATGGTTCGGGCTCCTGTTTGTTTTCTGTACTTAATTTACATTTTATGGTAAAACGAAAGGTTGTACCAATACCAGGTTCACTGTCAACTGTGATGTTTCCGCCCATAAGGCTTATCAGGCGGTCGCAAATAACAAGGCCTAAGCCGGTACCGCCATATTTTCGCGTAGTAGAAGAGTCAACCTGCGAAAACGGTTCGAATAATTTGGACAATTTGTCTGCGGGTATCCCTATCCCGGTGTCCCTTATTTCAAAACCAAGTTCTATTTCGTCATCACTCAACACATTTTTAAGGCCGATATCTAAAAAAATCTCTCCCTTATGGGTGAATTTCATGGCGTTACCCATTAAATTGATCAGCACCTGCCTAAGCCGCATGCTATCACCAATCAAGTAGGCGGGCAACCGGTGGTCCAGCTGGTACATCAGGTCGAGGCCCGCCCCGGCAGCTTTGCCGGCAAAAAGATCCAGTACTTCCTCTACGCAGGTCCTCAGGAAAAAAGCTTGCGGGTCGAGTTCCATTTTACCCGATTCTATTTTCGAGAAATCCAATATATCGTTTATCACGTTCAGCAAGGCCTCGCCACTATGCAATATAGTTTGCGAATACTCGTGCTGTTCGGGGTCAAGATCCGTTTCGTTCAGCAAGGAAGCCATTCCTAAAACGCCATTCATAGGCGTCCGTATCTCATGACTCATCGTTGCCAGGAACACACTTTTGGCTTCGTTGGCCCGCTTTGCTTCCTCGGTTTGAGTTTTCAGTTCTTCATTAAGTACGTGCAGCACTTCCGCCTGTACCTGTAATTCTTCAGATTGGGCCTGCAATTCTTCCGCCTGTGCCTGAAGCTCACCATTCGCTTCCTGTAGTTCTTCCGCTTGTTTATGCACCTCGCGGGTGCGTTCTATCACTTGTTTCTCCAGCCTGGATTTTTGTTCCTCAATGTTACGTACCTTGTTTTTATACCAGGCATAAATAATTGTACCGATGGAAAGCAAAACCAGCGCCCTGAACCACCAGGTGGCCCAATACGGAGGTTTGATAATGATTGTTAATGTGGTGCCTTTTTCATTCCAAATGCCGTCGTTATTGGAAGCTTTTACCCTGAAAATATAGGTGCCGGGGTCGAGGTTGGTGTAAGTAGCCTTACGCTGCTTCCCTACATAATTCCATGCTTTATCAAAATTCTCCAGCATGTAGGCATATTCGTTTTTTTCGGGCACGGTATGGTCAAGGGCTGCAAACTCAAACGTTAGTACCGTTTGATCGTAATTAAGGGAAATTTGTTTGGTATAGGCAATGGGGCGAACCAAAGGTGAGTGTTTGGTGCCAATCTTTACAGATTTGTTGAACAACTGGAAATCGGTAAGTATAACTTTTGCAATATTACGGTTGCGGCTAACGTTTGCGGGGTTTATTGCATTGAACCCATTTATCCCGCCAAAGTAGATATCCCCGGTACTGCTGCGAAAACCAGCGCGCTGAACAAACTCACGGCTTTGAAGCCCATTATGCACATCGTAATTGTTAAACAGGCGTGTTTTAGGGTCGAACCGGCTGATGCCATTATTGGTGCTTAGCCACAAAAAACCGGCGCTATCTTCCACAATACTATTGATCACATTACTACTTAAACCGTCTGCTATGGTATACGAAATAAATTTTTTGCGCTTGGCGTCCCAAAGGTTAAGCCCGCCGCCCATCGTACCCACCCAAATATTACCCTTAGCATCGCCTTTAATACAAAAAATGATATTGCTTGACAGGTTGCTGTTTTCCACATTGAGCCTGCCGAAGGTTTTGGTTACCGGATCGAAAATGCTGATCCCACCATTGTAGGTGCCGATCCAAATACGCTCTTCGGGGTCTTCATAAAAAGCATTGATGGAACTGCCTGACAGCGCGTTTGGGTCGTTTAGGTTTTTGTCATTTGAATTGTAACGAATAACTTTCCCGCTCGCCGGATCGAGCACGTTTACCCCATCGGTGTTTGTGCCCATCCATAGGTTACCCTTATGGTCTTCCATAAGGGTAAAAATATTATCGCTGCTTAACTGGTTGCTCGCACTGCCTGCCCGGTAATGCTTAAAAGTATTTTTTTCCGGGTCGAAATAATTCAACCCTCCGCCATAAGTGCCCAGCCATAAACCTTCGCTGTTTTTATGTTTGCAAATAGCAAGCACGGCATTCGCGGATAAGCTGTTTTTATTTGCGGCATCGTGAACGTAATGCCTGAATGTGCCGGTTTTGGTGTTCAGCAGGTTAAGCCCCCCACCATCGGTACCTATCCAAATCCCGCGCTTATCATTTTCCCCAAAGGCGGTTACTATACCCTGGCCTAAGGCATCGCTTTTGGTATCTTTACTATGGTACACATCAAACAGGAGTAAATTTTTGTCGTATTTATTCAATCCCCCGCCATTGGTGGATGCCCACAGGATACCCGCATCGTCTGCCAGTAGGCCTAACACAGATTTGCCCTTTAAGGAATTTAGGTCATCAGGGTTGTTGTTGTAGGCGGTAAATTCTCCCTTGTTGGTATCCAAAATGTTCAAACCCTCTTCGGTTCCTATCCATACAGAACCATCCTTGCCTGTGGCAAAGGAGTATACGGTATTGCTGCTGATGCTTCTGGGATTTTTGGCATCGTGTTTATATGTAACGAATGTGTGGTTACCGGCATCGTATTTATTTAAGCCATTCATGGTGCCAACCCATATGTTGCCTTTAGCATCCTGCGCAATCCCCCGTACCTGGTTATCACAAATAGAACCCGGATCATTAGCGCGATGCGAAAATTTAACAAACTGGTTTTTACTGCGATCGTAAAGGTTTAAGCCGCCGTTGGTGCCAACCCATATATTATGTTTATTATCTTCAATAACTGCAAAAATATTGCTATTGCTCAAACTATCCGGGTTAAGCAGATTTGCGTTGTAATGCATAAACCTTTGCGTTTGCCGGTTAAAAACATTTAGGCCACCGTAGGTACCTATCCATAAATTGCCCAGGTAATCATCACATATACTCAATATGTATTTGTTGCTTAACGTTCCTTCGCTTGCTTTTGTAGGGTAGTTTATAAACGAATCCTTTTCCCGGTCGTATTTACTTAAACCATTATTAGTACCTATCCAAAGCGTGCCTTCCCTGTCTTCAAATAGCGCACCTATGCTGTTGCCATTTAAGCTATGCGCGTTTTTGGGGATATTACGGTAAATAGTAAAATTATAGCCGTCGTAGCGGTTAAGGCCATCATACGTACCAAACCACATAAAGCCGTATTTGTCTTTTAAAATGCATCGCACTACGCTTTGCGATAAGCCGTCTTCGGTGGTAAGGTGCGTAAACTTTATTCTCTGCTGTGCATTTGCCGAACAACTGCATAGCATTCCCGATATTAAAAATATATAGAATGCTATTGGCCTTATATAGAAGTATGCTTGTTTTAACATTTGTTACCGTAAAAAAAATCGCCAACGGCAGGTTGCTATTAAATATAGTAGTTCTCTTTTTGCCAACTTGCAAATCCTTACCTCTTTACGAAAAAAATAGTTGCTATGTTGTCTTTACCAAGCCATACGAAGCAATAAAATATAAGTTTAATTGCCTGGTGCTAATCTGCATTAATGATAAACCGATGAATTCAGAAAATGAATTTTGATCTTTAGCTATATGCAGGGATATATGAGAAGGAGGCAGTAGTCTTCTGACATAACTGTGTGTTACATTGCATTACATTTTTTACAAGAATTTTTAATCCATGTAAAATATTGAATTTAAGGATGATATAGGGCGATACGAATCCCTCCTGCTCTACTGAATTTAGTATCAAAAAAGAATAAATGCCTGCAAATCAAATAATTGCAGGCATTTCTTTTATAGTCAAGTGTTACTAAATTAATTTACTTACATCAAATGTATCCATGCAAACCTTATCACAATTGCCTCAAAACGATTTGCTTTATACAATTCTGACTTGCATCTCCCCCGCAAAGGCAGGTTACTGCTTTATTTGTATTATTCTTTTTTCTTTAAAGAACCAAGGAACGCAAGTAGATCCGCGAATTCTTGTTTCGACATTGTTTGATTTAGGCCGGCCGGCATCATAGAGGCCGACACCTTTTTTATTTGCTTAACATCAGCCGTTTTAATTTTCTGAACAGAGCCTCCGGGGTACTTCAATTCGATATCTGTCTCTGTCCGGCTCGAAATGATCCCCATCAGGGTCGATCCATCCTTCATAATAAGTTGCGAGGTCTCATATCCAAAATTAATCCCTGCAGAGGGGTTGACAATAGCGTCAAATAATCCTTCTTTTGGTAACTTGGCACCTATTTCTGATAAATTAGGCCCAAATTCAAAACCGGCTTTATTAGCTTTATGGCATACCGAACAGGTTCTGAGGAAAACGGCATTTCCTTTCAGTGCATTCCCTTTTAAAGCCAGTATGGCAGTAAGATTAGCAGACGGCACCTTGGTTTTAGCAATTTTGGCAACATTGGTTTTGGGTAAAAAGGCGTTTGCTTTGTCTAGTGTGCCTTTTCTGAGCGTTCCGCTCAAGCCTGCAACAGCTGGTGCAATTAAACTCTGCGGTAATTTTTTCCCCTCAAGCATTGCCAGAACGCGGTCTTCCCCATTTTGGCTTTTGCCCAGCGCTTGTACCGCTTTTTGACGGGTGGATATGCTGTACTGATCTGATAAAATCACCTTTGACAGGATCGCTATTGATTCATCGTTGCCTATTGCACCAAGCACTGATAAAACATTGGACGCTGCATTTTGATCTTTACCTTTAATAACATTCAGGAAACGAACGTCATCGTTAGCTTTAAGTAATAGCCTGGCCGCATCGGCCCCGATTCCTCCGCTCTGATATCCTCCGCTACTCTGAATACCTTTGCTTTTTACCAGATCCATCAATTTATCGGCTTCGGTAGTAATATTATACTGCTTTACCATATCAACAAAATCCTGTGTTCCGGTATATGAATTCAAAACCAGTTTCACCTGCTCTTTGGCTACAGGCGAATCTGATATATCCTGAGGGTTTAAGGACTTCAACAGCATTGCACTTAATTGCAAATCATTACCATTGTTTTCTTCTAATAATTTCACCAAAGCTTTAGATCTATCGGGCTGTGGATAAAAGTCAAAAGCTCTCAAATACCTCAAACGGGATTTTAACGGAACACTTGCATCTTTAGCCAGCGTTACCAGGTACGGAAGCGCAATATTTGTACGGGCCCGCCAAACAATATCTCTGCCTCCGGCTGTTGATAAAGGATCCGGTACTACTTTCAGGTAGGCTGCAAAGAATTGGTCCCATTGCTTGTCGGCCCCTATACCCAGCGCCTCTAAATACCATTTGTCATTGCCCGTATGTTTCGCTGCAAGTGCCGCCCACATCGTCGCGGCTTCAGGTTCATTGCGATGCCGTAAGGCAATTGCACAATCGCGCCTTACCTGTGCGTCTGCATCGTTCACTAAAGCTGCTGCAAGTTTAAGCACATCGGTATTTACTTCTCTTGCAGCCCTCAGCCCGGTTATCTTTAAATCGGGGTTAGGGTTGTTGATGGCTTCGGAAAGGTATTTTGCGGCCTTTGTTGATTTTGAAAGCACCCATAGGGCCCGGGCACGCATACGGGGATTGGGCGACGTTGACCATAACTTTTCCAGCTCCGCTATTGCTGATTCGCCCATGCCGGTTAAGGCTATGAAAGCATGCCTGCGAACGCCGAGATTTGGATTTTGCAAGGCAATCACTGCACCCTTCGGAGTGGTATAATCCTGTTCAGGTATTTTATAAGTAGCTTTCATACTTTCCGGAACAACCCGGTATATGCGGCCACGCTGAAGATCGCCCACCCGGTGCCCGCCAACGCCTGGATCGTACCAGTCGGCTACAATTAAAGAACCATCCGGAGCTGTACAAACATCTGCCGGGCGAAACCATTGGTCCCTATCGCCATTAAGCATGTTGACGATACCGGCAGTATATCCCGCGCCGGCTTTTTGAACAGGATAGGCCCGAACAACATTATGTCCCGGTTCGGCATGGATCATCCCATTTTGAAACTGCTGCGGTAACAGCGTCCCTTCATAAATAACCATCCCGGTAGGGGAGCCGGAACCTGTTTGTAAAAGATTGGGGATAACACCCGGATCATTTTGATGCCAGTGACGCAGCGGGATCGAATCTTCCATGTTAATGCGTTTAGCACTCCAGCCCGCACCGGTTACTTCATCCGTGTAGCCATAGTTTCCATATTCCATTACGTAATTGATCCGCACTCCTTTATTCCCGTCATCATCATTATCACTTTGCCATATATTTCCATAACTATCTATGGCCGACTCGTATTCGTTTCTGAAATTATGGCCCAGGCATTCCACATGCGTGCCGTCCGGGTCGCAACGGAAGAGCATTCCTTCTTTGTATTTTTTTGGTCCTATCTCATCACCATCCTGATCCAGCACCACCTCATTATTTTTATCTCTGAGGGTTTTACCGGCATTCCCAAAATTGAAATAGAGTTTACCATCGGGGCCGAACGCAAAACTGTGCATCCCATGATCATGTTGTTCACCGCCTATCCCCTGGAATAGTATTTCTTTTCGGTCGGCTTTACCGTCATTATCGTCATCATAAAAGGCCCAAACATAGGGGCTTTGCGATACCAATACCCGGTTACCCAATACGCATACGCCTAAAGGTGCATTAACCTCGGGGCCCTGATAAAACACCGTGCTTGTTTCCAAACTTCCGTCTCCATCCTTATCTTCTAAAATCAGGATGCGGTCGCCGGCCTCCCTGGGTTTGTTGTGATTGATCTCAAACCGGTAATTATAGGCCTCAGTCACCCAAACCCTTCCTTTTTCATCCACGTCGATATTGGTAGGATTGATCAACATGGGTTCGGTTGCCATGGTTTCAACACGCAGGCCAGGCGCCATGTCGAGCCCCTTTAGGCCATTTTTAGCCAAATGTTTTTGTGCTTCGGTAAGCGGCGTATCAATCGTAGCCAAATTATACCATGAGTGTTTTGCAGGAATATTGGTAAAGGCTCCCAATACTACTAACAAAGGAATCGCGGCCATTGATCCACTTATTAGAAAAAAACGTTTTCTTTTATTGTTGTCCATTTCTATGTTTTCTTTTATTGTTGTCCACTTTTATTATAAAATACTCATTTCCTCCTGTTGCCTACATGAAACTATCAGCTTCGCGATATGCTTTGATCAAAGCAAGCTCGCCTGCTTTACCGGCACCCGCATTGCCGTGTTCCATGCCTACCACCCCTTTGTATCCTTTATCATAAATGAGTTTGAATATGTTTTTGTAATTGATCTCGCCGGTACCGGGTTCGTTGCGGCCGGGATTATCGCCAACCTGGTAATAACCTATTTCATCATAAACCCAATTAAGTGTAGGGATAATGTTGCCCTGGTTGCGTTGTACGTGGTACATGTCATACAAAATTTTGCAATATGGGCTACCCACCGCTTTACAAATAGCATAAGCTTGATCGGGTGTACGTAAAAACAGGTCTGGGTTATCACTCAGGGGTTCAAGCACCATCATCAGGCCATGGGGCTCAATAACGGCTGTTCCTTTTTTGATAGCTTCAATTACATTACCTGTTTGTATGCCAATAGGCAGGTTGCGTACAAAATCTCCGGGAACAACGGTATATTGTTTACAGTTGGTCCGTTTTGCCACTTCCACGGCTTCTTTACAGCTGGCAATAAACTTATCTATGTATTCCGCCTTGCCTGATGCTAACAGGTTGGTGTCATTACCTAAACCAGGTTGTACAAAAACGCCCATGGACATACCCAATTTGGCCAGCGTATCTCCAATCTTTTTCTGCTGATCAACTGGCCGCGCACCCATCCAGTTATCTTCGATACTTCGAAATCCCTGCTCGTAAGCAAACTTAATTTGATCAATGAAATCGCCACCCGCATGGTTTTTAAACATGCCATCATGTATGCCATAATTTAAATTAAAAGGTTTGCCATTATTAACATTCTTGGTCTTGGCATTTGCTGAATTTGATTTTAAAAATCCGGTTGTTAATATTGATGCACCTGCCAGTACGGAGTTTTGAACAAAGTTTCTGCGTTTCATATTTCAATTGATAGTTTAATATTGGTTTTCAAATATATTAAAACTACATGGGGCAACGCAATCGATTGTTTAAAAATGGGTGGCACAAATGTTAAATCGAGTTAAATTTCTCATTTACAGAGCATTAAAGTATTTAACGCTTATTTAACAGCAAAAAATCGCGAAAATGAAGSCCCGGAGGTTAACAAAAACGGGGCGAAAAGTGGTAAAATTAAAATAGTACCTGCCACAGTTATCAGGCTTTATCGGCCTTTTGTTTGCTTTTTTGCGTTCGATAATTTAACAGGCTTTATTTTTCCGGGGAAATGGAACTCCTAATATGAAAAAAGTCAAAGTCGGCCGCGTCCTCGATATTTTTTTCAGCATATTTTTACGCCAGCCAGCCCGTAATTTTTTTGCAGGAGGCCACAACCCGCAAAATCGCCATCTTTCATTATTTTCCATAAACTTCACACGGCTTCTGAAAGGAGTTTATTTAACCAGGATTTTTACTGTTTTTGAAATATTGCGCGATGAATTGCCTAATTGAAGAATGTATTCGCCGGATTCGGTATTCCAGTCTTTTTTTGTCACGTCGTAAAAGGCCAGGTCCTCCACCTTTACATCCAGCTCGACTGTTTTAGTTTCGCCCGGTTGCAGAAAAACTTTTTTAAAAGCCTTCAATTCTTTTTCAGGACGCAAAACCGAACTAACCGGATCGCTTACATATAATTGCACCACTTCGGCGCCGTAGCGGCTGCCTGTATTTTTAATGGTGAATTTTGCACGGATGGTTCCGTTTTTCCCGTAGCTTAATTTATCAGTCGAGAAGCGGCTTATGGCAAAATCAGTATAGGAAAGCCCATAGCCGAAGGGGTATTGCGGCTGGATCTTTTTGGTGTCGTACCAGCGGTATCCAACCAGTATGCCCTCTTTATATTCTGCCGTTGCGCCTTTACCCGGGTAAGTATTTAATGCAGCAGCAGGAGTGTCTCCTAACGATACGGGGAAAGTAAATGGTAATTTGCCGGAGGGGTTCACCACGCCCTTTAAAACATCGGCCAATGCATTGCCAGCTTCCGAGCCGTTGAACCAGGACCAAACAATTGTATGATTTGACTTTTTGATCTCGCTCAGATCGTATGGTGCACCCGCCATGATCACAATAATGGTATTCGGGTTAGCTGCGGTAACCGCGTTGACCAATGCCTGCTCTCCAAAAGGCAGCGCCAGGCTTTTACGGTCATGGCCTTCGCTTTCATATTCACGGTTTGAGCCGATGCACAAAATGGCGACATCGCTGGTTTTTGCCAGCGCCACGGCCTGATCAATTAGTTTTTGGTCGGGCCGGTCATAGCCAGTATTTTGCGCATCAGTATTGTTTGCTAAATAGTTGGCCCTGTAGCCCTGGGCAAAACTGATGCTCGCTGTTTTGCCGAACCTTGATTTTATACCGTCTAATGCCGTTATCTCGTATTTGGCTTTTACGCCCGCGCCAAAGCCAAA
>NZ_JBFUEA010000023.1:0-63269 GCF_056404435.1 Mucilaginibacter sp. P2_D11 | reverse complement strand
TTTGCGTAATGATCGATCTTAGTTGTAAGCGACAAATTTGCTATTAAGGCCTCGGGAATGAAGCCTAAGAGCTGTTTTACGGTGATACTATGATCTTTGAAAATGGCCATATCTCTTTGATTTACAGCATTAATATACTTAAAATCAACGATAAAAACAAATAAATAATTGACAATCAGATAGTTAAATAAAAAAAACAACACATCTCTAAACAAAAAAGTCGGAAGATTAATCTTCCGACCATTCGTGGCTTGTCACCGGCTCTATCGTTATAGATTTTCAAGTATTTTACTTTTGTTTTATTTTCGATAAATCGAGTTTGCGTACAGCAATTTTAGCTTCTTCTACCTTTTTCAAAATAAATGGATCGCTGGAGTGGTCTTTTACGCTATCGCTTATAATAGCCCCACTACCGTAGCCGTAAATTATATTGCTTTTTGTTTTTTTAATAGCAGGCATATAAATCCTTTCTTTATACATCAAATATAGCATTTTACTTTTTCTTCACCAAAAATGCTTCATAGTTCACATTCCGTTGAAAAGTGTATGCCATATCATCAATAACACCAAACACGTCAAACTCCATGTTAATTTCTTCTATCGATGCGTTAATTGCTATTTGATAAAGCCGTGTTCTTACAGGTGTACTTCCCTTTGCATAAATAAAATGATTTCCATAGTGAATGCAAAAATCTATGATAGTATAAGCGGTTGTCGCAAGGACAACATCTCTATCGCCATTATCGCTAATTGTAAGGTCGCTTTTTCCGCCATTTGGGTCTACATCAACCAGTGAAAGGTTGTAAATTGTCGGCTCATCTTGAATAAGTCCAAACGTGACCATTTTTTTAATCCGACCATTAGGCCCGTCGCTGTAAAATTCATAATTCTGAAAGTCTTTGGTTAGGTAGCTATAACGAGGTAGATTCATTTATACTGATAATGATAAGGTTGTATTGAGGGGCTCAATTTGCGACCTCAAATTGTTAAATAATTCTTTGATAAACAAGCCTACCGTTCCGTTTATGGTTAGCCCCCCCAGCATGACTTTTTTTCCACTATCACCTCCTCCCGCCAATCCCGCCTGAAACATTTCCCTCTCCGCAACGTCTAATAAATCAAATACTTAAGCACGCAGCCAAAATACCCGCTTAAATAAACTTATATTGGCATAGTGCTTGAAACAGTATATTTGTATATATAAAACTGATAGCCAACCCCTATTTAATATGCTTGCGGCTTGCCGGGGCTGACAATATGGCGTTCACCTATCCTTAACCGAACGTATTGATGAGTTTCGATCCTTTTGATTTTAAAAACACTGCTGCTATAAATGAAGATTCTGAATTCTTCCCGCTGATGTCCTCAGAGGACGAAGAAGAGATGAATAACGAGCAGGTTCCTGATATTTTAGCTATCCTCCCACTGCGCAACACCGTGTTATTTCCCGGCGTAGTGATACCTATTACCGTAGGCCGCGATAAATCCATCAAACTGATACGCGATGCCAACAAAGGCAAGCGCCTTATTGGTGTGGTTGCCCAGCAGGATGTAAGTATAGAAGACCCAAACTTCAGCCAGCTGAACCGTGTGGGCACTATTGCCCTGATCATAAAAATGCTGCAAATGCCCGATGGTAATACCACCGTGATATTGCAGGGCAAAAAGCGTTTTGTTTTAAAGGATGAGGTACAAAGCGAACCTTACATTAAAGCGACAGTTGAGCCTTTTAAAGAGGTAAAGCCGAAGGAAGATAAAGAATTTAAAGCCATGGTATCGTCTGTAAAAGACATGGCCATGAACATTATACAGCTATCGCCAAACATCCCCAGCGAAGCCGGCATTGCTATCCGCAATATCGAGAGCACCAACTTCCTTATCAATTTCATATCATCCAATATGAATGCGGATATGGCGGCCAAGCAAAACCTGCTGGAAACCGCCAGCCTGCGCGACAGGATAAACATGGTGCTGGAACATTTGACCTTAGACCTGCAGATGCTGGAGCTGAAGAACCAGATTCAAACCAAGGTACGCGTAGACCTGGACAAGCAGCAGCGCGATTACTTCCTGAACCAGCAGCTGAAAACCATACAGGAAGAACTGGGCGGCACCTCTCCCGATCTGGAGATAGAGAACCTACGCCAACGTGCTTTAAAGAAAAAATGGAGCAAGGAAGTGAAGACCCAGTTTGCTAAAGAGCTGGAAAAACTTACCCGCACCAACCCTGCCGCCGCCGATTATTCGGTGCAGATAAACTATCTGGAACTATTGCTGGATTTGCCCTGGAACGAGTTCACCAAAGATAACTTCGACCTTAAACGCGCCCAAAAGGTGCTGGATAAAGATCACTTTGGCCTTGATAAAGTAAAGCAGCGAATCATCGAATACCTCGCCGTGCTGAAGTTGAAGCATGACATGAAAGCGCCTATCCTTTGTTTGGTCGGCCCTCCGGGGGTTGGTAAAACATCATTAGGTAAATCTATCGCCAAAGCTTTAGGCCGTAAATACGTGCGCATGGCCCTTGGCGGCGTGCGCGATGAAGCCGAGATACGCGGGCACCGTAAAACCTATATAGGTGCTATGCCGGGTAGGATCATCCAGTCGGTAAAGAAAGCCGGCGCAGCCAATCCGGTATTTATTCTGGATGAGATAGATAAGGTAAGCAACGATTTCCGTGGCGATCCATCCTCGGCCCTGCTGGAAGTATTGGACCCTGAGCAGAACAGCACTTTTTACGATAACTACGTGGAGATGGATTTCGACTTGTCGAACATCATGTTCATCGCTACCGCAAATTCTTTAAGCAGCATACAGCCGGCTTTGCTGGATCGTATGGAAATCATCGAAGTGAACGGTTACACTATCGAAGAAAAGATTGAGATAGCCAAACGCCACCTGGTGCCCAAGCAGCGCGAAGCCCACGGCTTAAACAATAAGCAGGTAATCATCAAAAACGAGATAGTAGAACGGTTGATAGAAGATTACACCCGCGAATCGGGTGTGCGTGCGTTGGAAAAACGCATCGGTTCGGTAGTACGCGGCGTTGCCAAAAACATCGCCATGGAAGAAGAATACAATCCTGCGGTGAATAAAAAGGACGTGATAAAAATATTGGGCGCACCTTTTTACGATAAGGACCTATACGAAAACAACGACATCGCAGGCGTAGTAACAGGCTTAGCCTGGACATCTGTAGGCGGCGACATCCTGTTTATAGAATCGAGCCTGAGTCCCGGCAACGGAAAGCTTACGCTGACCGGTAGTTTGGGCGATGTAATGAAGGAGTCGGTTACCATTGCGCTGGCTTATCTGCGCGCACATGCAGGTGCTTTTGATATCAACCCAAAACTGTTCGAGCAATGGGACGTACACGTTCACGTACCCGCAGGCGCTACCCCTAAGGATGGCCCTTCGGCAGGCGTTACCATGCTTACGGCTTTGGTTTCGGCATTTACGCAGCGCAAATTAAAACCGCATTTAGCCATGACGGGCGAGATAACACTTCGCGGTCGTGTGTTGCCTGTTGGCGGTATCAAGGAGAAAATACTGGCTGCCAAACGCGCCAATATCAAGGAGATTATCCTTTGCAAATCGAACCAGAAAGATATCCTGGAGATAAAAGAAGATTATATTAAGGATTTGAAATTCCACTACGTAACCGATATGAAGGAAGTAGTTGAACTGGCCCTGCTTAATGAAAAGGTAAGCAACGCGCTGGATTTGACCGTGAAAGAAAAAGAAGCTAAGCCGGTGGTGAATTAATCTTCCCGAAAATGCATTTTGAAAGCAGCGCAATTGTGCTGCTTTTTTTATGGCTAGATAATTTCGTAGTAATGCCTAAATTGCCACTACATGCGTATTCTGCCTTTAAAATATTTAACACTCTTTCTTTCTGTTGTTTTTGTTTGCCTTGTGTTTACCGCCACGGCGCAAAACACTATTAGCGGTACAGTGCGGGATGATAAGGGTCTAACCCTGCCGGGTGTAACGATTTTTCTATCGGGCACAAAAGCTATTACAGCTGCCGATAATAACGGGAAATTCCATTTAACAAATATTGCCCCGGGATCCTATACGCTTACGGCGAGGTTTATCGGCTTCCAAACGTTCACCCTGGCAGTAACTGTTACAAAAGATGTAGCAGTCGATATAAAGCTGCTGCCTGCTGTAAACCAGCTATCCGAAGTAAAAATCACAGCATACTCAGAAGAGTATTTCCTTAAATTCCGGCAGTATTTCCTTGGCACTACGCCGAATGCCGAAAAATGCACCATCCTTAATAAGGAAGCCCTCCATTTTCATTTCGATAAAGCCAGCAATACGCTTACCGTTACTGCCGACGATTTCTTAGAGATAGAGAACAAAGCCCTGGGCTATAAGATAAAGTATCTGCTACAGGCATTCCGGCTGAATGTTGATGAAAACTTATTGAGCTATCAGGGGCAATCGGTATTTGAAGAACTAAAACCCGCAAACCCGAAAGAGCCTGATACATGGAAACAAAACCGCGACCAGGCCTACCGGGGCTCGCTCTTTCATTTCCTTAAATCTGTTTACATGGGCACGTTAAAGAAGGATGGCTATATGGTTTATACCATTTTGAACAAAACAAAGCCCGGCGAAACAAGCGATGGCAAAGCAATGCGGCCCGACCGCAAGCCCCTAAAGGCCGATTCGCTGATGAAAGCGATTGATAGCGACTTTAAAACTTTTAACCAGCTGCACAGCCTGTTTGTAGTATATACCATGTACGAGCCTGATGCGTATTCAGGCGCAGGAGGCGAGTATGGCGTAAAAATGACCACCCGTTGGAACACTTTCCCAAAGGGGCAATATTCTATGCTGAGCTTTTTAGCTCCGGATATAGTAGTAGATAAGCACGGTTATTATAGCCCGCCAGATGCTTTAGCCGTAGAGGGTCATATGGGATCCGAACAAATTGCCGACCTTAACCCTTTGGAATATGGGAATTAATAATAAATTCCAGCCCACCTCCTCCCCATTTGCATATATCATCCTTAATTACCTAAATTTATAGAAAACCTTTAATCCCAATTAATTATGGACATTAACCTCGTAAACTGGCCAGCCGTTGTGGTTGCAGGCCTCTCCGCATTTGCCGTTGGTGGCATATGGTATTCACGCCCCCTTTTCGGGAATGCCTGGATGAAAGATAGCGGCCTTACCGAAGAGCAGGTAAAAGCAGGCAACAAGGGTAAGATATTCGGCTTTACGGCACTTTTCTCTGTTATCATGTCGGCCAATCTGGCTATGTTCCTGGCAGATGCCAAAACCGACCTGGCCTGGGGCGCTACAGCCGGCTTCCTGGCCGGTATCTGGACCTTCGGGGCCATAGCCACCCACAGCCTCTTCGAGCTGAAATCATGGCGGCACATCTTCATCAACGGCGGTTACAGCATAGTATCGCTAACCCTGATGGGCCTGATATTGGGCGCATGGCGGGCGCACTAATATGTCTGAACTCGAATTGTCTGAACTCGAATTTTAAGGAATTAAGGGAATTAACAGAATTTATAATCGCACGATACATAAATTCTGCAAATTTTAAAAATTCCTTTAAATTCGAGTTCAGACAAATAGCCCAAAGCTGCGTACTTTTGCGCCGCATGAAAAGCAAGGAAGAAATACTAAACAGTTATTACAGCCAGGGTGCCGATGGCATGCCCGAGATTTCCGCAGATGGTTTACTCAAAGCCATGGAAGAATATCGCCTGCAGGCCGAAGAAGCCGCATTTAACGCTGCAAAGGAATATGAGGACGACGTTATAGGTGGCAAAGAGCGCTTTGAAACCTTTGCAGACTATAAAGCAAGCCTCACCATTCCCGCCCCCGCTCCTCCCGAACCCACAGAGGCCGAAACCATCCAATTTATGGCAGATAGCATCCTGGAGATGTTTATCCCGCATGATAAAAGCATAAAAACCATCTCTTTCGATATTCGCAGCAGCGGGAAAGGCTACACCGTGAACTACACAAAAGGGCAAGATGAGCGATGGGCATTTATCGGATATACACTCAACCCTTCCCTTTAGAATTTCATTATCAGATTCTAGTTCTATTAGAATTTAGGTTTTCTCTTTTAGAATTTGAGCCTACTGCACATTCGCTACTTTAAACGGCTTTACGTCTACGCTTTCCCATATTTTTTGGGTGATGTAAGGTTCGCTCATTTTCCAGGCCTCTAATTGCTCTTCGGTCTCGAATTGCAGCACCATCACCGAGCCTATCATTTTGCCATCGTCATTTAATATCGCTCCGCCCAAAATGTAGTTTCCGCTTGCCTTAAGCGCAACTGCGCCATCCAGGTGATGCGGGCGCACGCCCATGCGGCGGTTAAGCGCGCCTTCGTCGGTATAATCGTAGCCGGTAACGAGGTATTGGTTCATATTGGTTTTGTTTAAAAGTATAATCTATAGCGTTTGGGTTACAAATTAATTGAAAAACCTGTAGATATGCCTATAAAATAACTGTGAGTTTTACATTATATTTGTTTCTTAAACCATTACGCCATTATGAGAGAACAACTACAGCAGGAATTTTTAGCACACTACGGTAAAGAACATCAATATACATACTTTTCGCCGGGCAGGGTAAACCTCATTGGCGAGCATATCGATTACAACGGCGGCCTGGTTATGCCTTGCGCGGTTACCTTAGGTACTTACCTGCTTTTGGCCCCAAATAATGAGGGTGTTTTCCGTTTCAAAAGCGTAAACTTTAAAGAGACTGCGGAGATTGCCGTAGGATCCAGCAATGCCAAAAAGGAGGAACTTTGGTTCAACTACCCTACCGGTGTTATCGAACATTTTAATAAAGATGGCAAGCAATTGCAGGGCCTGGATATGCTATATTACGGCAATATCCCCATCGCTTCGGGCCTGTCTTCTTCAGCTTCTATCGAAGTTGTAACCGCTTTTGCTTTAAACGATTTGTTCGATGCGGGCTATACCAAACTGGAGTTGGTAAAATTGGCCAAATGGGTAGAGAATGTATTCATAGGCCTGCAAAGCGGCATTATGGACCAGTTTTCGGTTGCCTTCGGCGAAAAGGACAAAGCCCTGATGCTGAATTGCGATACGCTGGATTACCAGGCGGTAGACAGCAACCTGGGCGATTACCTGCTGGCTATCATCAACACCAACAAGCCCCGCAAACTGGCCGAATCTAAATACAACGAACGCGTGCAGGAATGCGATACCGCCCTGGCTGCCTTGCAACAGGAACTGGATATCAAATACCTCTGCGATATAAATACCGAAACATTCAATAAACATAAGCACCTGATTACTGATGCTACAGTATTGAACCGCGCTACCCATGTGGTTGAAGAAAACGACCGTGTAAAATTGGCCGCTAAGGCCCTAAGCAACAACGATCTTGCCGAATTTGGCAAGCTGATGTACGCGTCGCACCATTCTTTAAGTACCCTTTACGAAGTAAGCGGTAAGGAACTGGATACCGTAGTAGAGTTTTGCAAACCCAATAAGGACGTTATCGGCGCCCGTATGACCGGTGCCGGCTTCGGTGGCTGTGCAATAGCCCTGGTTAAAAAAGATGCCTTCGACAAATTCAGTGCCGAAGTAAGCGAATACTATACCAAAGAAGTGGGTTATGCGCCATCGGTTTATAGCTCGCTCATCGGCAATGGTGTTGGTTTGCTGGATGAAGTGGTGGCGCATGCTTAGCAATTCTGCCTTGCATGCGCCGTTGACTCACCCCGACGGCACTATCGTGCGTCGACCCTCTCTGCTTCGCAAAGAAGGTAAAAAGGTGTAGCTAACCCTCTTTGCGAAGCAGAGAGGGTCGGGCAGTCCCCACAGCTGTGGGGAGGGTGAGTCAACTCGCGACGCGGACATACGGATATGTTTCGAACACATCGCATGTTCAAGTGTCCACACTTGAACATGAGCATTTGTAAACGTCCACGCTTACACTAACAAAACTCGTGAGCGGGGACGCTCACCAAGGTTATTGCGACAAGTGTGGACACTTGGCGCGGCGTTGTTTTTTTAAATCCCATGCGCAAACTCAAATTAGACGAACTTAACCGAGCCACTGTAGCAGAATTTCAGCAGCAGGATAAGCTGCCGGTAGTGGTGGTGCTGGATAACGTGCGCAGCATGCACAACATCGGGTCGATATTCCGTACATCTGATGCTTTGGCTGCTACGGCGGTTTATCTTTGCGGCATAACGGCTCAACCCCCGCATCGCGAAATCGAAAAAACGGCCCTCGGTGCCACGCAATCCGTTACCTGGGAATACTTTGAAGATACGCTTGCGGCGATAGCAAAACTCCGTGCAGCGGGGTATAAAATAGTAGCCATAGAACAGGCCGAGAACAGCACCATGCTGACTGATTTCGTGCCTTCGGCAGGTGAAAAATATGCGCTGATATTTGGCAACGAGGTAAACGGCGTAAGCGAGGAAGCGATGCAATTGATAGATACCTGCATCGAGATACCGCAATTCGGCACCAAGCATTCCTTCAATATCGTGGTATCGGCAGGCATCGTTCTCTGGGATTTTTATTCCAAAATTGCCCGGGGATAGCCTGATGTAAGATTTTTTGCGTAGTTTTAGCTAAGCCTAAAGCTGTTTATCAGAATGAAACTACCCCTACACCTTACATCCGCAAAATGCGGCAACGCCTGCCAATCCTTAGTCCTTACTACATTCATAGCTACGGCATTGCTCTTGGGCAATGTTCACCAAGCCTGCTCGCAATCGGAGAGCGGCTATAACCTGCTTTGGCGCATAAGCGGCAAAGGCCTCAGCAAGCCCTCGTACCTTTTCGGCACCATGCATGTTAAAGACAAACGCGCCTTCGCTTTCAGCGATTCGGTGATACTGGCCATGCAAAACTGCGGTACTTTCGCCCTCGAAACACATCCCGACAGTATTATTAAAAGGATGTTCGTAACCATGCGCGGGCAGGATAGCCTCCGCAGCGTACGCAGGCTGCTCAGTAAAGACGATTACGACAAGCTTGCCCAGCGTTTCGAGAAAAAGAACGGCTACCCAATGGGCGATATCGACCCTGTACAAGCCGAATCCATGCTCACGCCCGAGCGGGAAAAACCCGATGATAAGAAAGCCTTTTTGGATGCGTACCTGTTTGGCGTGGCTCGTACCATGCATAAAAACACTTTTGGCCTGGAGGATGCTGCCAAACAATTCGACGATTACTACAGTTCAGATAATCCCGAGCTTAGAGACAGGCTCAGCGCTTTATTGAAAGACGATGATGAAGAAGGGCAGCTGGAGGAAACGGAAGACATGATAACTGTTTACAGTACCGGCAATTTAAATAACATAGTGGAATACCTTGGTGATGACCGGCTTGACGACTCTGTCCTCATTGTGCGCAACAACGTAATGGTAAACAGCATGATAAAGTACATGCCTGCCGACGGCTTATTTACCGCAGTAGGCGTTGCGCACTTGCCCGGCAATAATGGCATCATTGCGCTGCTGAGGAAGCAGGGTTATACGCTAACACCTGTCGGTGCCAATTTCAGCAATATTGCCGATAAGTACAATACTGATTACACCAGGCTTAAATGGGAAACCTTTACCGATGAAGGCCGCGGTTATTCCGTGGATTTGCCTTTTGCGCCAATCCAAACAGACGTGCTGATGGGCATGAACACCGTGATTTACCCGGATGTAGCCAACGATATTTTTTTAGGAGCGTATGCCCTGCTGCAAGGGGCGGGCACTAAGCCAAGGAGCCAGCAGGTAGTGATATCTGAGATTATCAAGGGGCTAAAAGGGAAACCAGGCAATCGCATCCTGGTTAATAAAACAGTAATTGTAAACGGGCTCAAAGCAACCGATGTAACCGTTGATACCGGCGAAGGCACGGGCCTGCGCTACCGCATGTTCTTCAAAAACAATATGCTATACTGCCTGTATGCCGGCAACACGCTCGTAAACCTCAACCAGGCCTATGCCGACAGGTTCTTCAACTCATTTAAGGCCTTTAAAGCAGTGCCGCAGCGCCCAAAAGATTGGATCACGTTAACAAAGGACACCGGCGCGTTCAGTATAAATTTACCCGTGCAGCCGCAGTTTATGCAAAAGGAGCTGCCAACCCAGACCAGTGCAGGCAATATGGTGATGAAGATCTACATGGCTACCGATACCGTAAAGCTAGAGAATTACCTGCTTCGCTATAACGATTACCCAAGCGGCCTGTATCTCGCGAGTGCCGAAAAAGCTTTCGAATCCATCATAGAAGAATTCAAAACAAAGGGGATTATCATCACCAGCACTAAAAATATAACCAAAGATGGCGAACCGGGCATGGATGTAGCCTTCACCATGAAAGATTATCATTGCCGCGTACAATTATTTGCCCGGGGCAACCGCATCTACCTGCTGCTGAAACAAAACCTTAGCCCGGGAACGCCCCTGGGTACCGACGACGACTTTCTCTCCTCCTTTAAATTCACCCCTTACCTGGTGCCTGCTTTGCATACTTATGATTTCGAAGGCGGAAACTTCACAAGCAAAAGTTTCGACGACATGAAGGTAGAGAAAGATTCTACGCCCAATTACCGCGCATTTTTTTACGGTAAAGGGACGGCCTACTCGGTTAACCGTACGTCGGGCGCATTATACAGCATCGAACATGCTAACATCAGCAAATACTACCGTGCAAAAAATGCCGACTCGGTGTACAATACCCTGATACCCGAATTCGTGACTTATACCGATACCTTGCTCAAAGTAGATACCATCAAAGTGAACGGGCTAACCGGGAGGGAATTTATTACCCGGGAGAAAGAAGGCACGACGAGGAAACGGTTCCGCTTATTCCTCGACAACGGCGACATGTTCTACATCACCGGTCACCAAAGCAATGCAGAGATAAACAGCGATATAGAAAACCAGTTTTATAATTCGATAATCAAAACGCATGATACCGCACCTATCGACCTCGCATCCTCAAAAGCGGAGCTGATTGCGCAAGACTTATTTTCTGCGGATTCCGTAACGCGCGATCAGGCTATCGGCGCGTTATCCTATTACGAGTTCGACAAAGATGAGCTGCCTTATGTGTACGCCGCCATGCAAAAAAGCTTCCCGGATGATTCCACAAGCTATGGGTCGCGCGGAAAATTGCTGCGCCTGCTTAGCACGGTGCATGACGATAACACCGCAGCCGAACTCAAAAAGCTTTACGTCTCGCCCGATGTGAACGAAAGCATCAAAAAAGTGGCGCTTAATGTACTGGCCAACAACAAAATAAAAGACGGTTTCAGCACTTATCTGGATTTATTGACGAATTACAAACCCCTGGAAACCGATGGGCTGTACCAGCTTTTTAGCCCGTTATACGATACGTTGGATTATGTTACCGCCAACTATAGCAAGATAGCGCCGCTACTAAAAAACGCCAATTACCGCGGCAGCATGCTGGTGTTGTTCAACGAAATGCTTACCACCGACAACAAAGCAAAGTACGCAGGCTTCGTCGCCGCGCATTTTGATGAATTGACAGCATTTGCCAACCGGGACCTGAAAGAATACCTTGCGCACCGCGACAGTATATACAACTTATCCAATACCCCGTACCATTATCTACAGCTGATGAAGGCTGTTAAAAACAAACCGCTTACGGCAGGTTTTACTGCTGCTTTGATAAAAGGCGGCCGCCCGGAGGATTATCTGAGCGAGGCCATAATCACCCGCCTGCAAAATAAATTACCGGTGCAGCAACAGGTAATAAATAGCGTTTTGGATTCTATTGGGCTGCGGTATAGCTTACTGGAGGCACTTAACCAGGAGAAGATGCTATCCCGCGCCCCGCTTAAATACCGCACGCAAGCCGCGTTCGCCAAAACATCGTTGTATAGCTACATAGAGGGGCAGGATGATGATAATGGCAGCCCAAGCGATATTACCCTGCTTGGCACCCTAACAGAAAAACTGAACACCTACTATGTGTTTAAATTCAATACAGCTTATAGTGACGAAGGCGCCGAATATGTCGCCATCTGCGGGCCTTATAAAACCGGGTCTACTGCGTTGGATTTCAAAAGCTACCGGGCTTATACCAATTGGGATAAAAAAGAGGTCAACTGGCAAAAGCAAGCCAGGAAGATGATCCCGGATTTGAAAAAATCTGTAGCTGAGGATTTGAAAAGGTAATAATCCTGCTAAATTAGCAAGCTATGAACGCCCTCGCCAAAAAACTGCTTATGAAGCCCGGCCAAACATGGCTGGTTTTAGATCCGCCGGAAGATTATTTGGCTGCCTTAGAGCCGCTACCCGATGGAGTAACACTGGTGTTTACCATAGATAAACCGGTTGATGGCATACAACTATTCGTAAAGATGAGCACCGAACTTGCTGCGGGGCTGGCAGATATCAAACCGATACTGAAGCCGGAGACGGTTTTGTGGGTTATCTACCCTAAGAAAAACAAAGGCATCGATACTGATCTGGAGATGATGAGCGGATGGGATGTATCTAAAGAATACGGCTTGCGGCCGGTAGCCTCCGCCGCCATCAACGATACCTGGACCACCCTCCGCTTCCGCCCGGAAGTGCTGGTAAAACAGTCAGAGTTTCGCAACGATGCGGTTAAGCAGAACGACTATTCGGCGTATATCAACCCGGAAACAAAGCAGGTAACACTGCCCGCCGATGTAGCCGAAGCCATGTCGGCAGTGCCCGAAAGCATCGGGGTTTACGATAAATTGGCCTATTCGCACCGCAAAGAATACGTGGTTTGGATACTCTCTGCCAAGCAGGAGCAAACCCGACTTAACCGTATTACCAAAATGATAGAGATGTTGCTGGCCGGTAAGAAGAATCCTTCGGAGAAATAATCTCCCTTCACAATTAAAACTATTCTGAAAATAAATTTTTGGTTTCTCTTGTTTTATTAAACACATACTCTACATTTGTAGAGTGTAATATATACTTGTAGAGCAATATGAAATTATCTAAAGCCGAAGAACAATTGATGGAGCATTTATGGTCGCTGCAAAAGGCCTTTATGAAGGACATTTTAGAGTGCTATGGCGAACCCAAACCTGCTACCACCACCATTGCCACTATGCTGAAACGAATGGCTGACAAAGGTTTTGTAGGCTATAAGCTCTTCGGCAACTCAAGGGAATATCACCCGCTGATAGCTAAGGCGGCCTATTTCTCTACCCATGTAAACGGATTGATCAAAACATTCTTCAATAACTCCGCATCGCAGTTTGCGTCGTTCTTTACTCGTGAGACCAATTTATCTGCCGGCGAACTGGAGGACCTTAAAAAAATAATTGAACAGGAAATTAATAAAAAGAAAAAATGATAGCATACCTCATCAAATCGGCTTTTTGTTTAACACTGCTATTGGCCATGTATCATCTTTTATTAGAGAAAGAGGCCATCCATAAATTCAAGCGCACATTCTTATTGGTAAGCCTGTTATTCGGTATTGCCATACCGCTCATTAGTATCAATGTTGCTATGCCCGAATCCCCGGTTGCCGATATAGTGCGGCTTGCGCCGGTCGCCGGGTTTATGCATGATGATACGGCAAACCTAATCATCTCCCCAGGCACAACCGTTGTTATCACTCCGCCGCAGGGTTTATTATTGGAAGATTACCTGCTCATTATTTATATAGGGATAACCGCAATTTTTTTGCTTCGCTTTGGCACCAATCTGATTGCTATACTGATCAAAGCCCGGCGCAACGAACACGTGTCTATCGATGGCGGTACGCTGGTTTTAATGAACGAATCCATCACCCCCAATAGCTTTTTGCAATACATTTTTGTAAACCGGGATGAATTCCTAAGCCATCGGCTCGAACCTGAATTACTTATGCACGAGTTGGTGCATGTTCGCCAAAAACATTCATTAGATATTATCCTTATTGAATTGCTCAAAACCATACTCTGGTTTAACCCGCTGTTTATCCTCTATAAAAAAGCCATTCAGCTTAACCACGAGTTTTTAGCAGATGAGGGCGTCATTAAAGCCAATATAGATATCAAAGGCTATCAAAACTTGCTGTTAACCAAAGTTGGGCTACAACCCAATTATACGCTGGCCAGCAATTTCAATTATTCTGTAACCAAAAAACGATTGATCATGATGAAACATTCTACCTCCAAACTTAAGGCTGTTGCAAAAGGGTTTGCACTGCTCCCTTTGATGCTAATAATAGCAATTGTAATATGTGTGAAAGCTGAAGCAAAAATTGAACTGCCGTCAGTTCTAAATCCGCACACGGCAAAAGCAGATACACTTAAACCCTCAAAACAAACTCCAACCGTTGTAAATCGCGATTATATCAGCCCCGATAGTGTTATTATTCACTACACTCGTAAAGATGGCAGCAAAGTTACCAAAAAGCTTAGCGAGCTCCCGGCAGAAAAACAAAAGCAGTTGGGCAGCTTCGCCAGGCGGTATGTAATTGCGTCCATAAAGTACCCGTCGGTTAAACAGTTCAATGCCTGGAAAAACGCCTCGATGTATGGCATTTGGTTGGATGACAAGCACGTTAGTAACGATGTATTGAACAATTACGCAGCAAAAGATATTGTAATGTTTAACAACAGCAAATTGTACGGCGCAGCAAAAAAAGGCAGGCCTTACTCCTATCAGGCCGATCTTTACACGCTACCCAAATACAAACAATTAAAAGCTGAGAACGAGGCCGACAATAAAAAGCCCCGAAAAATGATCAATATCTACTCCACCGAAGTGCTGGACTAAACTGCTTAGGTCAACTAATCAAAAAAGCGCCCTTTTGGGGCGCTTTAATTTTTATGATGGGCTTAAGATTAGGGCTTAGTAAAATACCTGCTCAAACTGGTTCACGGCATCCTTGCTTTCCAGGTTGCTGTGGCCCATTAAAAACTCGTCAACTTTGCGTGCGGCTTCGCGGCCTTCAGATATGGCCCAAACCACTAAGGATTGCCCGCGGCGCATATCGCCTGCTGCAAACACCTTGCTTACGTTGGTGCGGTAAACGCCTTCTTTGGCTTTAACGTTCTTACGTTCGTCAAGGGCCACATTCAATTGCTGCAAAGCACCATCGAACTGTGGGTTTACGAAACCCATAGCCAAAAACACACGCTGGCAAGGTATTTCGCGTTCGCTGCCTTCTACTTCGCTGAATTTTACCGGGCGGCCCATCAGGTCAATCTCCCAGCTTACATCCACTACTTTCAATGCACGCAATTCGCCGTTCTCGTCGCCCAAAAATTCTTTGGTATTAATGCCCCAAAAACGTTCAACGCCTTCTTCGTGGCTGCTGGTGGTTTTAAGCACCATTGGGTAAGTTGGCCATGGCATGTGCGCGGTGCGCTGCTCTGGTGGCTGCACCATTACCTCAAACTGCCTTACCGATTTTGCACCCTGGCGGTTAGATGTACCTACGCAGTCGCTGCCGGTATCGCCACCGCCAATTACCACCACATCTTTACCCGAGGTTAGGATGTCTTCGCCCTGTACTTCTGTATTGCTAACGCGCTTGTTCTGTTGTTTTAAAAACTCCATGGCAAAGTAAACGCCCTTTAAGTCCCTGCCAGGGATAGGCAAATTACGCGGGATGGTAGATCCGCCTGCCAAAACAACCGCATCGTGGCTACGCACAATCTCGTCTGCTGGAATATCTTTACCGATCTCGGTATTGCATTTAAAGGTGATACCATCCTCTTCCATGATCTGGATACGGCGGTCTATCACCCATTTTTCTAACTTAAAATCGGGAATGCCGTAACGCAGCAAACCACCCGGGCGGTCGTCGCGTTCAAAAACGGTAACCTTGTGGCCGGCCTTGGCTAACTGCGCAGCGGCAGCCAAACCTGCAGGCCCGGAGCCCACTACGGCAACGTTTTTACCCGATTTGATCAGCGGCGCAGTAGGTTTAACCATGTTTTTAGAGTAAGCAACCTCAATGATGTGCTTCTCTATCTCCTCAATAGCAACCGGTGGCTTATTGATGCCCAGTACGCATGCCGATTCGCACGGTGCGGGGCAAATTCTGCCGGTAAACTCGGGGAAGTTATTGGTTGATGATAGTATCTGGTATGCCTCGCCCCAGTTTTTGCGATACACGGCATCGTTAAACTCGGGGATAACGTTACCCAGCGGACAGCCGCTATGGCAAAACGGGATACCGCAGTTCATGCAGCGTGCGCTTTGCTGGTTCAATTTCTCTTCGGGATACAAACCAACAAACTCGTTATAGTTTTTCAAACGCTCGGTAACCGGCGTTTTTTGGGGAAGCTCCCTGTTAAATTCCTGAAATCCTGTAGGTTTTCCCATGATTATCCTATAGCTTGTAATTGTTGTTTCTCTAATACTTTTTTGTACTCTTTTGGATAAACCTTAACGAACTGTGCAGATGCTTCTTTCCAGTTTTTAAGGATGCCCTGGGCAACTTTACTGCCCGTTAAGTGGATATGCTTTTTAAGCAAGGCGGTAATCTGCTCTTCATCCTGCACAGATAGCGGATCCAGATCTACCATCTCCTTATTGCAGTTGTCGGCAAAGGTGCCGTTAGGGTTGTATATCCAGGCTATACCACCGCTCATGCCGGCAGCAAAGTTACGGCCTGTTTCGCCCAGGATTAATGCACGGCCGCCGGTCATGTACTCGCAACCGTGGTCGCCAATGCCCTCTACAACGGTGGTAGCACCGGAGTTACGTACCGCGAAACGCTCGCCGGCCATACCGCGCACGAACAACTCGCCGGATGTTGCGCCGTAAAGCGCTACGTTACCAATGATGATGTTCTCCTCGGGGTTGAAGGTGGCATTCGCAGCCGGGTAAACTGCTAATTGAGCGCCTGATAAGCCCTTGCCCACGTAGTCGTTGCCCTCGCCTTCCAGCTCAAAGGAAACACCTTTGGTGGTGAACGCGCCAAAGCTTTGCCCTGCCGAGCCTTTGAATTTGTAGTTAATGGTATTATCGGGCAATCCTGCCGAGCCGTATCGCTTAGATATCTCGTTAGACAGCAGGGTACCTATGGTACGGTCTACGTTCTTCACATCGAACGTGGCAAATACCGGTGTTTTATCTTCTAAAGCTGTTTTTGCATGCTCCAGCAGTTTCCAATCGATAATGGCATCCATACCATGGTCTTGCTTCTCGCTGTTATAAAGCGTCATGCCCTTGGTATTGTTCATGGGGTGCAATATGCCGCTCAGGTCAACCTTTTTGGCTTTCCAGCTCTGGATATTATCCCGAACTTTCAGGAACTGCACGCGCCCTACCATCTCCTGGATGGTGCGGAAGCCCAGCTCGGCCATGATCTCGCGCAGCTCTTCTGCCATAAAACGGAACAGGTTTACCACGTGATCAGGTTTGCCGCTAAACAGTTTCCTTAACTCAGGATCCTGCGTGGCAACGCCAACAGGGCAAGTGTTCAGGTGGCATTTACGCATCATGATACAGCCGCCTACTACCAATGCTGCGGTAGCAACGCCCCATTCCTCGGCACCTAACAAGGCTGCTATGGCCAAATCGCGACCAGTTTTCAACTGACCGTCTGTCTGTAGCACCACGCGGCTGCGCAGTTTATTGCGCACCAATGTTTGGTGTGCTTCGGACAAGCCAAGCTCCCAAGGCAAACCGGCGTGTTTTACCGAACTAATCGGCGATGCACCCGTACCGCCATCGTAGCCGGCAATTAAAATAACATCTGCGTGTGCTTTTGCTACACCCGCAGCTATAGTGCCAACGCCTGCTTTTGATACCAGCTTTACGTTGATACGGGCAGCGCGGTTAGCGTTCTTTAAATCGAAAATCAATTGCGCCAAATCCTCTATCGAATAAATGTCGTGGTGAGGAGGAGGCGATATCAAACCCACGCCCGGTGTAGAGTGGCGTGTTTTGGCAATCCAATCGTCAACCTTATGGCCCGGCAGTTGCCCACCTTCGCCCGGTTTTGCGCCTTGTGCCATTTTTATCTGCAGCTCATCGGCATTGGTCAAATAGTTTGAGGTTACCCCAAAACGACCTGATGCCACTTGTTTGATAGCAGAACGCATCGAATCGCCGTTTGGCAGTTTATCGTAGCGTATCTCGTCTTCGCCACCTTCGCCGGTATTGCTTTTGCCGCCAATGCGGTTCATGGCAATAGCCATCAGGCTGTGCGCCTCGTGCGAGATAGAACCGAACGACATGGCACCCGTAGCAAAACGCGTCATGATGCTCTCTATCGGTTCAACTTCATCAATGCTGATGGCTTCGCGATGGTGCGCAAAATCAAGCAGGCCGCGTATGGTGTAATGCTTCTCAGTTTGCTCGTTTATTTTAGCCGCGTAAGTTTTGTAAACAGCATAGCTGTTACTGCGGGTTGCATGTTGCAGAAGGTGAACGGTCTCCGGGTTGAAAAGGTGAGCCTCTCCCCTACGTTTCCACTGATAGATACCACCCTCGGGCAATAATCTAACATCTGTTTTAGAGCTGCCGAAACCGATTTTGTGTTTGCAAAGCGCCTCACGGGCAATCTCATCCAGGCCTAAACCGCCAATACGGGTTATACCGCCCGAGAAATATTTATCTACTACGGCTTTGTTGATACCCAGTATCTCGAACACCTGCGAACCATGGTAAGATTGCAGCGTAGAGATACCCATTTTAGAGAATATCTTCAGCAAGCCATCGTTAACCGATTTTACGTAGTTTTTGTAAAGGGTCTTCAGATCGAGGTTGGTTTCCAGGCTGCCGTTATCCTTCAGCGTTTCTATGGTAGAAAGCGCCAGGTATGGGTTAATGGCCGTAGCACCGAAGGCCAGCAAGGTGGCGAAGTGGTGTACCTCCCAAACGTCGCCGGTTTCTACAACCAAACCTACCGCACCGCGGCGGCCTTTTTTAATTAAGTGGTGATGCACGGCTGATACCGCTAAAAGCATCGGGATTGGCGCGTGCTCAGAATCTACGGCACGGTCGCTCAATATCAACACCTCAAAACCGTCGTCAACCGCATCTTCGGCGTAGCGGCAAAGCCTGGCTATACCTTTTTCCAGCGAACCCGGCATGCCATCGGCATTGAAGTAGGTTTGCAGGGTTTTAGCGTGGAACAAGCCGGTATCTATACTGCGCAGTTTCTCTAACTGGTGGTTCTTTAATATCGGGTGATCGAGCACCACGCAATGGCAATGCATTTTATCTTCATCTAACAGGTTGCCGTTGTTACCGATGAAGGTAGCCAAACTCATTACCAAACGCTCGCGGATAGGGTCTATCGGCGGGTTGGTAACCTGGGCGAAGAATTGCTTGAAGTAGCTCGACAAGTGCTGTGGCTTATCTGAAAGAATAGCCAAAGGTACATCGGTACCCATAGAGCCTACCGGCTCCTTCCCATCAAGCGCCATCGGTTTAATGATGGTATCGATATCCTCGCGGCTGTAGCCGAATACCTGCTGGTAACGGAAAACCGAATCGGGCGACAAGCTGGCGAAAGCCAAACGTGGCTCAGACAGGTTGCTGAGGCGTATCTTATAATTATCCAGCCAGCGGCCGTAAGGCTGCTGCGAAGTTACTTGTTTCTTTATCTCATCGTCGGTGATGATCTTTCCTTTTTCGGTATCGATCAGCAACATTTTGCCGGGCTGCAAACGGCCCTTGCGCAATACGGTGCTCTCATCTATTGCTAAGGTACCGGCTTCAGATGCGGCAATAACGCGGCCATCGTTGGTGATCACATAACGCAATGGGCGCAAGCCGTTCCTGTCTAACAGGGCGCCTACCAGTTTACCATCGGTAAAGGTAATGGCGGCAGGGCCATCCCATGGCTCCATTAAAGTAGCGTGGAATTCGTAGAAGGCCTTTTTAACCGGGTCCATCTGTTCGTTGCCATCCCAGGCCTCTGGTATCAGCATCATCATTACGTGCGGCAACGAGCGGCCGGTGTGCAGCAATATCTCGATGATGTTATCCAAACAGGCAGAATCCGACTGGTTGTTATCAATCACCGGCAGCAGCATCTCCATTTCTTCGGCCGTGAAGTAGCTGGAAACGTAGGATTTCAAACCGGCATAAAACCAGTTTAAGTTACCGGTAAGCGTGTTTATCTCGCCGTTGTGCGCTATCAGGCGGAATGGCTGTGCCAGTTTCCACGATGGGAACGTATTGGTAGAGAAACGCGAGTGTATCATGGCAAAGCCAGATGCGATACGCGGATCGTTAAGGTCAGTGAAATACTGGCGTAACTGGTAGGTAGTTACCTGGCCCTTATAAATAATGGTTTTGCAGCTTAGCGATGTAAAGTAAAAATACTCACCGGCGGCAGGCACCGTTTCGTTTACGGTTTTGTTGATGTAACGCCTTAATATATACAGCTTGCGCTCAAAATCATCGGCATTGGTAATATGGTGCGGGCGGGAGACGAACAATTGCTCCACATCAGGCTCGGCCTGGCGGGCGGTTTCGCCTATAGCTGCAGAATCGACCGCCACCTTACGGTAGCCGAGCTTATGCAGCCCCATCTTTTCTATCGCATTAGTAATAATTACTCGGCATGCCTTTTTCAAGGCGGGCTCTTTGGGCAAGAATATCATACCTACGCCATACTCGCCCGGTTCGGGCAAGTTAATTTCGAGGTTAGCACATTCTTCCATAAAAAATTCGTGGGGGAGCTGGATTAAGATACCTGCGCCGTCGCCCGATAAAGGGTCGCAGCCGCATGCGCCGCGGTGCTCCATGTTCTCTAACATGGTCAACGCATCATCAATAATATGGTATGATTTATGTCCGTTTATATTGGTTATAAACCCAGTTCCGCAAGAATCGTGTTCAAATTCCGGCCGGTAAAGGCCCTGCTGGTTGCCATCGGTTTGATCCATCGTATTATCCGATTTTTTGTAATTCGGGTAATAACGAAGTTAACGAATTATAATATTCTTAGAAAACCCCTACTAATTTTTTAAATATTATTAAAAAAAATACATTTTAACGTTAATTTATTATTAAGTCGACAAAAATCATGTACATTATATATGAAATTTCAAATTTTTTTTGATTGTTTCATATGCACACATAGTAAATAAAGTTATTAAAGTAATTTTGCCCAAAGCACATAACATCATATAATATATGCCTGGCAAGAATAAAGCGATTTTTTTAGATAGAGACGGAGTACTGAACAAAGAGATGGGCGACTATGTTTGCCGGGTAGAAGATTTCCACATCCTGGATAATTTTGATGCCTTAAAAACGCTTCAGGATAAGGGATACCTTTTATTGGTAGCCACCAACCAGGGCGGTATTGCAAAAGGCTGGTACGACCTTGCCGAACTGGGCAAAATGCACGCCCTGCTTAAACAAACTTACCAGGAGCATGGGGTAGAAATAACCGACTTTTTCTTTTGCCCCCACCACCCCAACTTTACCGGCGACTGCGATTGCCGCAAACCAAAACCGGGCCTGCTGTTGCAAGGCATCGCCAAGTACGACCTCGACCCGTCGAAATCCTATTTCATCGGCGATCGCGAGCGCGACGTAGAGGCTGGCACCTCGGCAGGCGTTACCGGAATTTTGATTGACAGCGACCAGCCGATAGCAACAGTGCTGGACCAGATAGCGTAGCTTAGTGTACCCCTGTTTTTTCAGTTTGACAGCTGTTCTCCATTAAGGTAGCGTAGCGGAATAAAAGGCACCTATTTTTTTACGATTTTCTCGGAAAAGCACCGATTTTTATCGGGTAAAATAGGCAGGTAACGGATAGTGTACGTGCAAATTCAAAACCAAATAGTTGTAAGGTTAAAAACAATTTTTCCGAATTATCCTTTAACACGGTAATGGCATTATCTAAATCCTTAAAAGATTACGACAGCTTGCTGGCTTGCGCGGCGGCTTTTTTTATCATTTGCGTATTTACCAGCTACAGTGGCATCGGTATCTCGCCCGATTCTATCATGTACACCAGCGCTGCGCGTAGCCTGGCGGAAAATGGCACGCTGAATACCTTTAACCATATCCCCATCGTAGATTTCCCGGTATTTTACCCCCTTTTTTTGGGGACGATACGCATAACTACCGGCATCGACCCTGTGGCTTTCGGTGCCATACTCAATAGTATATTATACGCTTCCTTATTATATACCAGCGGCTGGATCATGAACCGCTTTGTACCTGCATCGCAATTATATAAATGGCTGATGCTGGCCGCCATAGTACTGAGCCCCGGTTTACTGCAGATATACACCTACTTATGGTCGGAAACGCTGTTCATACTCGAAGTGCTTTTCTTCCTTATCGCCTTTAAGGAGTACCTCAATACCCACGCAGGCAAGTGGCTAATAATAGCCGCAGCAATAGCCGCTGTAGGCTGCGTAACCCGCTATGCAGCCGTCACCATAGTAGGCACAGGCGGCCTGTTGCTATTGCTGGATAGGACGCTGACCATTAAAAAGAAGATAATACACATATTGATATACGGCTTTATATGTATATCGCTGCTGGTGAGTAACCTGGTTTACAATGCATTCCTATCGGGAACGGTAACCGGCCCGCGCGAGCCATCCATCACGCCATTTATCAAAAATGTCTACTACTTCGGCAACGTAATGTGCGATTGGATGGGCATCCCTCCCAGCCTGTATGTGCTTTCCATACCTCTTGCATCCGTAATCCTTATAGGCTTCATCGCTTCGCTGGCCTATAATTTTTATCGCAGGCATTTAAATAGCTACGAAAATTTAGCAATCACCTTTTCGCTGGTGTACGGTTTGTTCATCATCTTGTCGAGTACCTTTTCGCGATATGAGCGTATCAACAGCCGTTTACTCTCGCCTTTATTTATCACCGCGCTTTGGGGTTACACCAGTTGGGTGCTGCTATGGCTAAAAAGTATCCGCATAAACCACTCCCGCCTTATTATTGGTTCCGTATTTACTATATTGATGCTTGGCTTTATAGGCAAGGAGTTTTTGATAGACTATGTCCGCTACAGCGACCAGGTGAAAGACGAGTACGGCAACCCAGGCTACACGGATAACAGCTGGCAGGAATCGGAAATGGCCAATTACCTGCGCACGATGGATAAGAAAATGTTCGATCCGCAGGTAATCATCTACACCGATGCGCACGAGGCGGTGTACTTTTTCTCGGGACTATCATCGTACCTGGTGCCGCACAAATTCTTTAAGGAAGATATCAAGGAGTTTTATGAGACCCCACATTTCTACCTCATCTGGTTCAAGCCCTTGGAAAACCCGGAAGTAATGACCTTAAAGGAGATTCAACAACGCAAAAACCTTAAATTGATAAAACAGTTTGCGGATGGAGCAATATATGAGTGTGATGAGAGGGGTCTGAACCGTTGATTTTAATGATTAAATGATTCCGCTGATTCAAAATCTATTTAACAATTGTGGAATCAGTGACAAAATCCTGTAAAATCCTCAAATCCCTTAATCCTGTAAAAAATCGTGTTAAAGTTTTGATTTAACAATCGTGTGTTTATATTTGCACCGCTAATCTATAGTATTACTATACAAAAATGGACTTGTACAAACAACATCATCTGCATTTGCACCATCACCGCCCGGTGATGAATAGATAATGTATGTTTCTACGCGAAATAACAGCCCCATTTTATTATAGTACCTTAAACTCATTTTGTGAAAACACTAAAAATAGCGATCCAAAAATCGGGTCGGCTCAACGAAAAATCCGTTGAATTATTAAAGAATTGCGGCCTTAATTTTGAAAATTATAAGAGCTCGCTTATCTCCCCCGTATCCAATTTCCCTTTAGAAATCCTTTTTCTGCGCGATGACGACATCCCCGAATACGTTCAGGATGGCATTGCCGATTTGGGCATCGTAGGCGAAAACGTGATAGAAGAAACCGAAGTTGATGTTGCTTACCTGCAACGCCTTGGTTTTGGCAAATGCTCGCTAAAGATAGCTGTGCCGAATAATAACGACATAGCTACCCTGGCCGACTTAAACGGCAAAGCTATTGCTACCACTTACCCTGTAATTCTTGGAAAATTCCTTAAAAAGGAAGGTATCACCTCTGATATCCGCACCATTTCGGGTTCGGTAGAGATATCGCCGGGCCTGGGCCTCAGCGATGCCATCTGCGATCTGGTATCAACCGGCGGCACCTTAAAAAGCAACGGGTTGAAGCCTTTTGCCGATGTGATGAGCAGCGAAGCCGTACTGATTAGCAGCAAAGGCCGGGAAAACGACGACCTGATACAGGAGTTGATACAGCGCATCCAGTCGGTATTGCGTGCTAAGGAAACTAAATACGTAGTATTGAACGTTTTAAAAGACAACCTGGCGGCGGTGACCGCGCTGTTGCCGGGCGTAAAAAGCCCATCGGTAGTGCCATTGGCCGAGCCGGAATGGGTAGCAGTACACACGGTTATCCCCGAGCGCGACTTTTGGGACCGCATAAGCCAGCTAAAACAAGCCGGCGCGCAAGGCATTGTAGTGATGCCGATAGAGAAGATTATTTTATAGTTGGCAGTTTTCAGTTAGCAGTGGGCAGTTAAAAATTGCCAGATAGTAGTGGGCAGTTTGCAGAAAAACAATGCGAACTACTAAGCGCTAACTTCAAACTAAATTGCCAACTGCAAACAGCCAACTAAACGTTACTCTTACGGAGATGGAAATTTTTAATTACACGGATTTAGGTAAGGCCGAAATAGCTAAACTCGTTCAGCGCAATGTCGATCCGGCGAATGAAATTCGCGCTTTGGTAGAAGGCGTGATAGAAAACGTAAAGCAAAACGGTGATAGTGCCCTGCTGGATTACGCCCTAAAGTTTGATAAAGTTGAGTTGGATAAATTATATCTAGGCAAAGCCGAACTGCAGGAAATTGCCGCTGCGGTATCGCCAGATCAGCAGGAAGCTTTGCAAACGGCTTATGCCAATATCTACAAGTTCCACAAGGCACAGCTAAAAACAGAGGATAAGGTGGAAACCATGCCCGGCGTAACCTGCTGGCGCGAATTACGTGCGATAGAAAAAGTTGGCCTTTACATCCCCGGCGGCACAGCTGTTTTGCCATCTACGTTTTTAATGTTGGGCATCCCGGCCAGGATAGCAGGCTGTGGCGAAATTGTAGTTTGTTCGCCTCCGCAGAAAAATGGAAAGGTAAATGCCTTTATCGCCTATGTGGCGCTGATGCTGGGCATTGATAAAGTTTACCTGGTTGGTGGCTCGCAGGCGGTTGCAGCAATGGCTTACGGTACGCAAACCATTAGTAAAGTAGATAAGATCTTCGGCCCGGGTAATCAATTCGTAACCAAGGCTAAAACCATTATACAATCGACTACTACCACCGCCATTGATATGCCTGCGGGACCATCTGAGGTATTGGTAATAGCCGATGAAACTGCAAAGCCAGCCTACATTGCTGCTGATTTACTGGCACAGGCAGAGCACGGGATAGATAGCCAGTCCATATTAGTTTGCACTTCGCAGGCCATTGCCGATGCAACCTTAAAAGAAGTTGAAAAACAATTAGCCGTTTTACCGCGTGCCGAGATTGCAAGGCAGGCGATAGATAACTCTTACATTATTATCACCAACACGTTAGCCGAAGCGATGGATTTCAGCAACGAGTACGCGCCTGAACACTTGATACTGGCAACCGAAAAGTGGTCGACCATTACACCGAAGATTATCAATGCCGGCTCGGTATTCCTGGGTAATTTAACACCGGAAAGCGTTGGCGACTATGCGTCGGGCACCAACCATACGCTGCCAACCAGCAGCTATTCAAGGGCTTACTCTGGTGTGTCGGTAGATTCATTTGTAAAGAAGATCACCTTCCAGTTTTTAACCGAGGAGGGCATACAAAACATAGGCCCGGCGGTAGAGATACTGGCCGATATGGAAGGGCTGCATGCACATAGGAATGCAGTGTCAGTCCGCCTTAATAAATAATAACGTCATTGCGCGCGATAGCGCGGCAACCATCGGCAAGCAGAGCCGCTCTGCAAATCCGCCCTGCCTGCCGAGGATTGCTTCGTACCTCGCAATGACGGGTTTGATAATTTAGAATACCATTACAATGTTCGATATAAATACCCTACTCCGCAAAAACATCAAAAACCTAACCCCCTACTCGTCCGCACGAGACGAGTTCCAGGGTGAGGCCAGCGTGTTTTTGGATGCGAACGAAAATGCTTTCGGTTCGCCGCTGCCTGCTGCTTATAACCGCTACCCGGATCCGATGCAGCATGCCATAAAGCTTCGCCTGAAAGAGATAAAAGGCCTGCCGGTGCGCAATATTTTTGTTGGTAATGGCAGCGATGAAGCCATCGATATCCTGTTTCGCAGTTTTTGTAACCCGGGCGTGGATAACGTTATCATCGTGCCCCCTACTTACGGCATGTACCAGGTTTCGGCAAACATCAATGATGTAGAGACCAAAAAAGTACTGCTTACCGAAGAGTACCAGCTGGATTTGGAAGGCATTGCCGAAGCGATTGACGCGCATACCAAACTCATTTTTATCTGCTCGCCCAATAACCCTACCGGTAACTCTATAAACCGCGAGGATATAGAAACCCTGCTGGCCAACTTCAACGGTATTGTGGTGGTGGATGAAGCTTATATCAATTTCAGTCGCCAAAAAAGCTTTATACAGGAATTGACTGAATACGCTAACCTCGTGGTAATGCAAACGCTCTCCAAAGCATGGGGATTAGCCGGGCTGCGAGTGGGCATGGCTTTCGCCAGCGAGGAGATCATTGAGGTGATGAACCGCGTGAAACCGCCGTACAACGTAAATGAGGCCTCGCAGCAACTGGCGCTGCAGGCTCTGCAGAATATACAACAAGTAAACGACTGGATTAAGGTGACCCTTTCCCAGCGTGATACATTAGTACTTAAACTAAAGGAAATGGCCTTCGTACTGGATATTTATCCATCGGATGCCAACTTCATCCTCGTAAAAACCACCAACGCAACCGGCATTTACAATTACCTGGTAGATAAAGGCATCATCGTACGCAACCGTACCAACGTGGGGCTTTGCGAAGGCTGTCTGCGCATCACCGTAGGTACGCCCGAAGAAAATAACACCCTGATAGAAACCTTACAGCAATACAAATGAGCAAGCTGCAAAAAATACTCTTTATAGACCGCGACGGTACCCTCATCAACGAAACACCCGATGAGCAGATAGATTCCTTCGCCAAGCTTACCTTTTATCCCGGCGCACTGCAATACCTGCCAAAAATTGCTGCAGAACTGGATTACGAACTGGTGATGGTAACCAACCAGGATGGTTTAGGCACTTCGGTTTACCCCGAGGATACCTTTTACCCGGTGCATAACCTCATCATCAAAACCTTTGCAAACGAGGGCGTGCATTTCAGTTACGAGGCCATCGACCGCACTTTTGCCAAAGACAACGCCCCTACCCGTAAACCTGCAACCGGTTTACTCACCCAATACCTTGACGATAGAAAATACGACCTTAAAAGCTCCTTCACTATAGGCGATCGCAAGAACGATGTTTTGCTTGCAAAGAATTTAGGAGCGAAGGCTATCTGGATTAACAATAAATCGGGCCTGGGCGATGGGGAATTTCAACCGGAGGTAGACAATGACATTGCCGGCGTTGTCGCCTTGCAAACTACTGATTGGAAAGACATTTACGAGTTCCTTAAATTGGGCGAACGCGTTATCGAGCACCGCCGTACCACCAAGGAAACCGATATCTATATCAAACTAAACCTGGATGGTACCGGCGAAGCCAAAGTATCAACCGGTTTGCATTTCTTCGACCATATGCTGGATCAGATTGCCCGCCACGGCAGCATGGATCTGGAAATAACCGCCAAAGGCGACCTGCATATAGACGAGCACCATACCATAGAAGATACCGGCATCGCCCTGGGCGAGGTGATGGCCACTGCCTTAGGCAATAAAATGGGCATTGAACGCTACGGCTTTTGCTTACCGATGGATGATTGCCTGGCGCAAGCCGCTATCGATTTCGGTGGCCGTAACTGGATTGTTTGGGATGCAGAATTTAAACGCGAAAAGGTAGGCGATGTGCCTACGGAGATGTTCTACCACTTCTTCAAATCGTTCAGCGATGCCTCAAAAAGCAACCTTAATATAAAAGCCGAAGGGCAAAACGAACATCACAAAATAGAAGCTATATTTAAAGCCTTTGCCAAAGCCATAAAAATGGCGGTAAAGAGGGATGTGAATAAGATGGTTTTACCGTCTACAAAAGGACTTTTGTAGAATAGAATCAAGATGCAAGAATCAAGAGACAAGATATTTGAGCTCTCTTGATTCTTGCATCTTGACTCTTGATTATCTAAAAACATGATAGGTATAATAAGATACGGCGCCGGCAATATTTTCTCTCTTACTGCTACTTTAGAGCGGTTGGGCATTGCCTATGGCATGATCAGCACAGAAGCTGATTTTGAAAAGTACGACCGCTACATTATCCCCGGCGTGGGCCACGCGGGGGCTGCCATGCACAAGCTGGAAAGTACCGGGCTGGTGCCTGCCATAAAAGCATTGGAAAAGCCTACTTTGGGCATCTGCGTGGGCATGCAACTACTCACCAGTTACAGCCAAGAAGGCGACAGCACACTGCTTGATATCTTCCCGCTTAAAACGCTTAAGTTTCCGCAAACCGATGGCTTTAAGGTTCCGCATACCGGCTGGAACCAGGTGTTCCCCGAAAAAGAAAACCCACTTTTTGCAAATATTCCAACAGGATCACACTTTTACTTTGTACATTCATACTTTATTGAGTATGACCCATTATACACTTTATCGTCAACAAATTATATCCACCCATTTTCGGCATCAATTTGGCGGGATAATTTTTATGGCGTGCAGTTTCACCCCGAGAAATCCGGCGCTTACGGCGAACAACTATTGACAAACTTTTCACAAATCTAAAAGCAATGTATATAATCCCCGCCATTGATATTTTAAACAAAAAAGTTGTAAGGCTGCGCGAAGGCGACTATAGCCAGGTAACCGAGTATGATGTTACCCTGGAAGAAATGATAGAACGGTACCAAAGCAATGGTACCAACTTTATCCATATCATCGACCTCAACGGGGCCAAGAACGACTTTAGCAACCAGCAATACCTGTTTGACGTTATACGCAAAACAGATATGCAGGTGCAATATGGCGGTGGTATCCGTAGCATTGATAAGGTAAAGGAACTGATAGATGCCGGCGTACACCGCGTTATTGTTGGTACCCAGGCCATCACCAACCCTACTTTTTTGCATGATTTGAGCAAAGCCATCTGCGGCCGCGATAAATGCAGCGACCAGGTGGTTATTGCCATAGATGTGCTGGACGAGGTGATCAAATACTCCGGCTGGATGGAAAGTTCGCCGCTGAAACTGATGGATTACGTGGATAAATGCCTCTCATTGGGCTTCTTCCGTTTCTTATGCACCGATATCGATAAGGACGGAAAACTGGCCGGCGCGGGCGTGCAATTGTACGAAAAACTGCTCGATCATTCGCCGTTTATCAAGCTTATCGCCTCGGGCGGAGTAAGCTCCATGGCTGATATAGAAGAATTAAGCCGCATCAAAGTAGAATCGTGCGTGGTTGGCAAAGCCATCTACGAAGGGCATATCAGCATCGAAGAAGTAAAGAACTGGAATTTGGAGTCGTTAATGTCCATCTGATTTAATAAATATGTCATTGCGAGGAGGTACGACGAAGCAACCTCATAGTCCTAAGTCACCACTGTGCAATCTCGAATGTCCTATGAGGTTGCCGCGCTGCGCTCGCAATGACATGGTTTTACAAGCCTGTACTGAAAAAACCCATGCTCGCTAAAAGAATAATCCCCTGTTTAGACGTTAAAGACGGCCGCACTGTAAAGGGCGTTAACTTTGTAGACCTGCGCGATGCGGGCGACCCGGTAGAACTTGCCTGGAACTATTCCCAGCAAGGGGCCGACGAACTGGTTTTCCTGGATATAAGTGCGACGGTGGAAAAACGTAAAACCCTGGTAGAACTGGTAAAGGCCGTGGCCAGGCAAATCAATATACCCTTCACCATTGGCGGTGGTATTACCGAAATTGCCGATGCCGATGCCCTGCTGAATGCCGGAGCCGATAAAATCTCCATCAACTCTGCAGCCGTACGCAACCCGGCGTTGATAGACGAATTAGCCAAAGCATTTGGCGTTCAGTTTGTGATAGTAGCGGTAGATACACGCATAATGGGCGATAAAAACATCGTGCACCTCAATGGTGGTCGGCTGCCAACCGACAGACAAACATTGGAATGGATACTGGAAGCCGAAAGCCGTGGCGCAGGTGAGATACTGCTCACCTCTATGGATCACGACGGCACTAAGGCAGGTTTCGATAACGGACTATTAACACAGGTAAACAATGCAGTGAATATCCCTGTTATCGCTTCGGGCGGCGCAGGCTCGGTACAGCATTTTGTGGACGTTTTCCAGCGAACTAACGTTGATGCCGCTTTGGCAGCTTCGGTATTCCACTATGGCGAGATACTGATACCCGATTTGAAGACGGTTTTAAGAGAGAATAATATAGAAGTGAGGGTGTAATTCCCCTCCTTCACCCCACGCGTCATTGCGAGGCACGAAGCAATCTCTAAGCTCTACAGAGCGGATTTGCATATCGGGAGATTGCTTCGTTCCTCGCAATGACGCGGTGACAAAACAACGAGAACATGAACATCGATTTCAATAAAACAGACGGGCTAGTACCCGTTATTATACAGGACGAGCATACCCTTGAGGTGCTGATGCTGGGTTACATGAACCAGGAAGCCTACGATAAAACCGTGGCCGAAAATGTGGTTACCTTTTTCTCCCGCTCTAAAAACCGCCTGTGGACCAAAGGCGAAACCAGCAAAAACTACCTGCATGTAAAAACCATGCATATAGATTGCGACAACGATACCTTACTGATAAAAGTTAGCGCGGATGGGCCGACTTGCCACACCGGCTCACGCAGTTGTTTCCAAACAGAATATAACCAAAACTTCATTATGCAGCTGGAAGGCATCATTGCTGATAGGTATGCTAACCCGGTTGAGGGCTCATACGTAAACAAATTACGGGCAAAGGGCCTCAATAAAATAGCCCAAAAGGTTGGTGAAGAAGGTGTAGAAACTGTGATTGCCGCCCTCGCCGAAACCGAAACGGATTTAATCAACGAAGCATCCGACCTCATGTTCCACCTGTTGGTTTTGCTGCGCGAAAAGCACCTAACCCTGGAACGGATAGCTAAAAATTTAGAGGAAAGACATAAATAAGTCCAAAGCCCATAGTCGATAGTCCATAGATAGGATCTCGGCTATGGACTATGGTCCATCGACTATCGACCAAATGCACGCAATAAAAACCGCAGATTTCACCGGCCATAGCAACCCGATATTTACGCTGGAGCTTTCGCAAAAGCCGGAGATATTCTTTACGGGCGGTAACGACAAGGGGCTTGTGGAATGGAGCCTGGAGAATAACGCATTTATCAAGGTGATGTTCCCGGTGCCTGCCTCTATTTATGCTATCCATTGCCCGGTGGGTTACGCCTTGATGTTCGCTGGCTTGCGCAGTGGCGAGGTGCTGGTTTTCAATTTCATCGAGCAAAAGATAACCCATCGGCTGCGCAAGCATATCAAGCCGATATTCGATATAAAATCGATAGCCAAAAAAGATGAATTGCTGGTCGCATCAGAAGATGGCACCGTATCTGTATGGAACCTTAAAACTATGGAACCGCTTCACACCATCCAGGTTTCGCACGATACCGTCCGCTGTATAAGCGTTGATCCGGCGGAAGACAGGGTTGCTTTTGGCTGCAGGGACACTAAGGTGGTTATTTACGACACTGAGGATTATAGCCCTATAAAGGCGCTTATAGGACACACCATGGCTGTATTTTCATTGCAGTATGCACCAACCGGCGACTACCTGGTTTCGGGCGGCAGGGATGCCCAGGTGAAGATATGGGATAACAAAACTTATACGCTCATCCAGAACATTCCGGCACATCTGTTTGCGGTAAATCACATTGCCTTCCACCCTACCCGCCCCTATTTTGCTACGGCCAGCATGGATAAAAGCATAAAAATATGGGACGCCGCAGATTTCAGGTTACGCAAAATTATCAGCCGCGAAAAAGGCTATCCTTCGCACGTGCTCTCTATCAATAAACTGGCATGGAACGGTGATGACTTGCTATCCGTAAGCGACGATAAAACCATCATGCGCTGGAAAATCGACTTTTAGAAGTAGCGTTTTATTGAGTTAAGTTTGTGCGTGTAGCGCTTCAGTTCTTCAGACCATATCCCCTCGTTATCAATCATATCTATCTTCACCTTGCCCGATGCGTGGATAATTTGCCCGTTGTTCAGGATGATGCCTACGTGCGTAATCTTACCGTCGGGGTTGTTGAAGAAAGCCAAATCGCCTAGTTTGGTTTGGGCAAGGTTCTCTACCGGTTTTCCTTCAGTTGCTTGCATAGATGCATCCCGTTTAATAATGTGACCGCACAACCGGTAAACCACCTGCGTAAAGCCCGAGCAATCTATGCCAAAATGCGTGCGGCCGCCCCATAAATAGGGTGCATTTAAATAGGAGCGCGCAATGTTGGCAATATGATCGGTGTCGCCTATCTCGCCTATTATCTCGAATTTTTGATTGCCCACATAGCTGGTGGTGCCCTGCAAAAACGCCAGCGAACTGCCCGCAGAAAGGTAAACGATAGAGTTATCTTGAATTTTCCAGGCCTGCGTAACGGCGCGGTAAGTCAATGGTGCCGGCTGGCGGAGCAAATCTTTGTGGGCGATATGCCCAAGGGGGGCAAATTGCAGCCGGTCTATCCAGCCTGCATAGCCATCAATCGCAGTCAATATTTTGGCCCATTTGTTATTGTACTCCGTAACTTCAAAAGCCTCGCCAAACAAAAGCTGCGAAACCATTTCGCTGCGATCGCTCGGTTCGGCGCGCATAGGCACGATAGCAAGATTACAAATGCCGTATTCCATTGGTGTCAAGAAAGCTTTTTACGAATTGAGGTAAATAAAGGTTCAATGTACGAAAAAAGGTTATTTACAAGAATTTCTGAGGGTTTTATTTATCTGTGAGGTGATAAATTACTCGCCCCTCTCACTTACCTTCTATGCGTATATTTACAAAAGCAATTACAATAAAAAAATGAAAAACTTTTTAAAGTCACGTTAATTGCGGCAGTAATGCTTTTTACTTGTACAATAGCCAGTACGCAATCAAAAGTAGGCTATATCAATTTTGAGCAGTTGGTGAGCCAAAAGTGGCGTAATCATCGGGGCGCTGAACATCGCAGGGAATGATTACGACGGACATACGCTGGATGCCACGCTGGAACAGCTGCAAAGGCTCACCGGCCATAAACTCAAAGAAGTCTTCGTTGACCGGGGCTAACGGGGAGGGAAAAAAGTGCAGGGAACTGCTATCCATATCCCCCCAAAACTTTCAGCAGCAAACTAACAGACTATCGAAAAACTAAATTAAAGGAAAGCTTCGCCAAAAGAGCCTCCATCGAGCCTAAGATTGGTCATTTGAAAGCAGATTACCGCCTAAGCCGTAACTTTTACAAAGGAATTAAAGGCGATAACATCAATGTGATTCTGGCTGCTGCCGCAATGAACTTTAAGAGGATGATGAATATCTGGAAAGACAGTCTTTTAGCACTTTTTTCCAAGTCGTAAAGGTTATTATTGAATTCCTTGACACCCATCCCCAATATCCAAAGTATCATTTAATGACTTTTTAAGGCTCGACTAAAAAAAGTGCTCCGTCTGACCTGGAATACCTTGGTCAGTTTGAACATGGAGCGGGAGTGGATTGTACCTCATAGGTTATCAATTGATTAGCAATAGATTGCCTCATGCTATTTGTTTGAGGTATCTAATCGGTTACCGCTAGCCAAAACGTTCATTAGAACAAAGAGAGTATTGACGAATCATCAAGTAGGTTTGGCATTACCAAAACGTAACGTACTTCCTTAACGGTAATGATAAATAGGTTAAAAGAAATGATAGCCTGGACAAGTAAATCAGTTGACATCTGGATGCGGATAATTGACCTGGTTATTGAATTTGGTTATTCAAAAGATATGAGAGAGCCGGGCCCGCACTTAGTTGGTTGCAATCCCAGCGGGATTTATAGAATAATGCGATTCCGATAGGCCTTTTTTCGAACAAATGTATGAATGGATTGAAGGTAATAGGTACTTTTAAGTAAGTGGTTCGAGCCCATTCTGTGGAGCGCAAGCCATCAATTGAAAAATTGGTGACTTGTTTTATTATTGTGGGACTCTTTAATTTCAAGAGGGTCGAAATTTCATAAAATTGATAAAATCTTTGATAAAAATGGTTGGCTTTCTTCATTCAAGCATAGCAGAATATTCTCCATATATCTATATCGCCGACCTCAGATTGTTAAGGTAGTTTGGTAAATGCCCTCAATTCTTCTAGTTGTATATGCTTTTAATTCATTTAACTTAACCGGGCTTTTCGGGGATGTAATTAGGAACCAACATGATATGTTTCACACCAGACTTTGTACGAACTGCGAAGAAAGAATAATTTGTTAAATGCTGGACGATTAAGTACGTACGTCCTATTTATTATTACATTTGCTTACCAATTACAAACCTGATTATTTAAATGACCGCGCATGACGATGAACGGGCACTAATACTACGTATTATTGGAGGTGACCGCACTGCCTTTAGTGTCCTTTATTCCCGATATTTGCATATTCTTTACCGATATGTTTACTTGTTTACCAAGTCTAAGGAAACAAGCGAAGATGTTGTACATAACGTGTTTATAAAAATTTGGGAGCATCGTACATCGTTAAATTCCATAAATTGCTTTAAAGCTTACCTGTACCATTGTGCTAAGAACCTTCTGCTTGATGAGATAAGGAGGAATCAAACCAGAGAAAGAGTGCTGTCATTGATTACCGATGGTAAGGAAGAAACAGCGGAAGAACTAGAATCAAACATTATTTATGGGGAGTATTACCAAATAGCTCAGGACGCCATAAATCTTTTGCCCGAACGAAGGAAACTGATAGTAGAAATGCGCACCAAAGAAGATCTTAGCCTTGATGAGATCGCCCAAAAATTGCATATATCTAAGTTTGTAGTAAAAAAACAACTGTACACCGGCTTGCATTTTATAAAAGCTTACCTGCAAAAACACGCCGAGCTCACCTTGTTTCTCGCCTTGTTTCTCACTCCTTTCGATCTGTAGCATTTATTCCCTGGCCAAAAGAGGATTTTCTTTTCTAATACCGGCTATCCTTAAAAAAATATTTTTTTGAGGGGTTCTTTTGTTGGGTTCGTTCGTCTCTACAATAATGATGGACGAAAAATCGCTTAACGAGTTCCTGGAAAAATACGTAGCCGACCGGCATACCGAGCAGGAGCATGAATTATTTATGGAGTGGCTGAACACCGCGCCCTTAAATGAGGTACAGCACATAATTGATAAGTATCAATTTATTACCCAAAGCAAGCAGGAAGGTGAAACCGGGCAGTACGCAGGCTTGTCTCGCCGCATCGAAGAAACTATTGATGGGTTGCATAACGGGACTCAGCAAAATAAGAAAGTTATAAAATTATGGCCCTCTTTTAAAAAGATGGCATCTGTAGCCGCTATTTTTTTCTTATGCGTTTTTACCGTCATCTATTTCCTGTCTTCGCCAAACCCCGAACAGAAACTTGTTGTTAGGGCAAAGCCGATTTCAAACAGTCATAAAGTGCTTCCGGGCGGTAACAAGGCCATGCTCATCCTTGCCGATGGCTCAAGTATCATGTTAGGATCGGCACCTAACGGCGTGTTGGCAAAGCAGGCTAATATTGATATCCGTAAGGCCACAGCGGGTAACATTGTGTACGATGCATCAAATACATTAAAGCCTGGCGCACAGGCATTATATAATACTATTACTACACCGCGCGGTGGGCAATACAAAGTCACTTTATCTGATGGCACTAAGGTTTGGCTCAATGCTGCTTCATCATTAAAATTCCCTGCAGCGTTTTTGGCTACCGAGCGTATAGTTGAACTAACAGGTGAGGCCTATTTTGAGGTGGCAAAGCTTACGGGCCCTTTAGTTGCCGGGCATCCTGGCGGCCGCATTCCGTTTAAGGTAGTTACAGCCCGCCAAACCGTTGAGGTGTTAGGCACCCATTTTAATATTAACGCGTATGCCGATGAGGCAACCGTTAACACTACATTATTGGAAGGCAGCGTAAAAGTAATCCACGCTGAAACCAATTCGTCGCAGCTTTTAAAACCGGGGCAACAGGCAAGGCTACGGGATAACATCCGCGTTTTAAATGTAGACGCTCCAGATTTTATCGCCTGGACGAATGGCTATTTCACTTTTTCTCATGAAAATATCGGAAGTATTATGCGCCAGGTATCGCGCTGGTACGATATCAATATTCAATACGAAGGGGATGTTACACAAGAAGTATTTGTAGGCACCATATCTAAATTTAAAGATGTAGAACAGGTATTGCACATGCTGCAACTAACAGGATCTGTACATTTTAAAATCGAAAATGACCCGGGAGCATTAGGAAAGAAAAGAATAATAGTTATGCCATAAACAACACAGCAATGCGCTCTGGAAAATATGAAGGTTCCGCTGGCCGGCGGAACCTCAAAATGTCTGGAATTAGCATATAAATCGTCGACTAACAACCTATTAACCAATTAAAAACCAAACATTCAAATGTATGAATTTTTTTACTCAAACCGGGTATAAGCTCCCTGCTTATGCGCCAAACAAAATGCCCAACGTTGCAATTTTGAAGCTCTTTGGCTGCAATTCTGCAAATAAAAGAAAGATCATTATGCGAATAAATTTAACATTTGCTTTTTTGATTACCATGCTTCTGCAAATAAGCCTTGCCGCGGATGCTCAAAAGGTGACGCTTAAAAAAGAAAATGCCTCGCTTGAGGACGTTTTGAAAGAGATTCGGAAACAAACGAATTATAATTTTTTGTACACCGATGAGATGATGAAGGGCACAAGGCCTGTGGATGTACAATTTAAGAATGTTTCGCTTGAAGAGGCGCTTGCCTATAGTTTTTCCGGTCAGCCATTAACTTATTCCATCAGTCAGCAAACAGTTGTTATCAGGCGCTTACCTAAATCTGTACAAGATGTGGCGATACCGTTACCACCACTTTTAATTAGTGGCAAGGTGACCGATACCCTTGGGGCCGCGCTGCCCGGTGTTAATATAAAACTAAAGGGGTCAGCCGCTGGTACAACTACTGGTAATGATGGGCGTTATTCCATAACTATCCCGGATGGGAATGGCACCCTCATTTTTAGCTATTTGGGTTTCACCACACAAGAAATAAACGTAAATGGAAGAAGTGCTATTGACGTTCAGCTTAAAGAAAAGTCATCAGCACTAAATGAGATAGTTGTTGTGGGTTACGGCACGCAAAAGAAAGTGAATTTAACAGGCGCCGTTTCGGTAATACCCGGCAAGGACCTCGCCACCCGCCCGGTTGGCCAAACATCCGCTGCTTTAGCTGGTATAGCGCCTGGTGTAACAGTTGTGCAAAACTCGGGAAGGCCGGGTGGCGATGCAGCAGTCATCAGGATAAGAGGGGTAGGAACAACCAGTAATGCTGACGCATTGGTACTTATTGACGGGATAGAGGGCACTATGAACAATATAGATGCGAACATTATTGAATCGATATCCATTTTAAAAGATGCAGCGTCGGCCTCCATTTATGGTTCACGCGCGGCCAACGGCGTTATTTTAATAACCACCAAACGCGGATCGGGTAAAAAAATAAGTATAAATTACAACAGCTACGCCGGATGGCAAAGGCCAACCAATATGCCAGATGTAGTTAGCGGACTTGATCACATGCTGCTGATGAATGAGGCCTACACCAATGTTGGCAGAACGCAGTTGTATCCTAATGACCTGATCGAGCAATATCGAACTCAGAATGGCGTAAGTTCAGATAAATATCCCAATACCGACTGGCAAAAGCAGGTATTGACAGGGTCGGGTTTTCAGCAAAGCCATTTTTTAACCATCAACGGAGGTTCCGATAACATTCGTGTGTTTACATCAATAGGTTATTTTGATCAAAAAGGGATTATTGAAAATTCAAATTATAGGCGATACACCGTTCGTAACAATACAGACATCACTTTTTCGAGGAAATTAAGCATGAAGTTTGATCTGCAGTTTGTTAACGGGATCACCAGAGAACCGGCAATAGGTACCGGTAATGTATTTAACTACATGGATGGCATTCCCGCCAACCAGTTAGACCGAAATTCTAACGGTACATGGGGCATTGGCTGGAACGGGCTGAATCCTGTTGCTGCAGGTATAGTTGGTGGAACAAACCAAACCACCAGTCCATCCGGAATTATTAATGCTTCCCTAAATTATCACCCCGTTGAATGGCTAACTGCCGAGTTTACGATAGCGCCGAAACTGGGCGAAGCTATAGGCAAGAATTTTAACAAATCAATTCAAACGTATTATCCCGATGGATCAATAGGATATAAATCACCAGCTTTAACCTCCTTAACCGAAAGTAACAACCGCTCCATTTATAATAACATACGGGCCACACTAACAGCAGATAAAGGATTTGGCCTCCACACGTTTAGGGTGTTGGTTGGCGCTTCGCAGGAAGACTATCACAATGATGTTATAAGTGCATTCCGCGATACTTATATCTTACCTAATTATCCGGTGATCAATGCAGGCTCAGCCGTAAATCAGCAGACATCCGGCTCGTCGGAAGAATGGGCTCTCCAGTCATTCTTTGGCAGGATAAACTATGACTACAAGCAAAAATACCTGTTAGAAGTGAATGGACGCTACGATGGCTCTTCGCGTTTTCTTACAGGAAAAAGATACGGTTTTTTTCCTTCGGCATCTGCAGGCTGGCGTATATCACAGGAGAAGTTTATGGCACCTCTAAAAAAGGTGGTTGATGAGTTAAAGATCAGGGCATCATGGGGCCGTTTAGGCAACCAAAATATTGCTAGTGGTTATCCATATCCATCTACCACATCGGTAGATCTTGGGTCGGGTGTGCTGGGAAAACAAGTTGTAGGTGTAGCTGCGCTAAATAACCTGGCTAATTCGGATATCAGCTGGGAAACTACAGAAATGTCTGATATCGGGATCGACGCGGTCTTATTCTCCAACTTTACCATCACTGCCGACTATTATATCCGGAAAACAAAAGATATTTTATTACAGTTGGACATCCCTTTAATTATTGGCTTAAATGCTCCAGCTCAAAATGCCGGGGTGGTAAGTAACAAAGGCTGGGAAGTAGGTGTAGGTTATCGGGGAAATGTAAGCGACTTTAAGTATGGTATAAACGTTAACCTTTCAGATGTTATCAATAAAGTAGTTGATCTGCGCGGAAAAAATCAAACAGGCCTGTCGGTTTACCGGGAAGGATACGCGGCCAATTCGATATACGGCTTACAAGCTGAAGGTTTCTTTAAAGACGCGCAGGATGTAGCCGGCCACGCAAAACAATTCGGTACAGTAGCCCCCGGCGATCTTAAGTATAAAGACCAGAACAACGACGGTATTATTAACGATAATGACAAGGTGGTTTTGGGGAGCACCATTCCACGATACACATTCGGAATTGCTTTTAACGGCTCTTACAAGGGCCTCGATCTGAGCTTTCTGTTACAAGGCGTTGGAAAGGGTAACTCTTACCTTTTCGGCCCGGGTATTATGCCATTTAGCGTAGGTAATTTGGGCGGCACCATTCTGGAACCTAATAAAGACCGGTGGACACCCGCTACACCTAATGCCAAGTATCCGCGGCTTGCCTTCGGTGAATCAAACAACGAGCAAAACTCAAGCTTTTGGATGAAAGATGCTTCTTACATGAGGCTTAAAAATATCCAGTTAGGATACACCTTCCCGGCTTCCATCTCCGGTTTGGCCGGGATCAAAAAGCTGCGGTTGTATGTAAACGGATCAAACCTGTTCACCCTTGATAATTTCTGGGATGGCTTTGATGTAGAATCTCCTGTTGGAACGGTAAGCGTTTATCCGCAGGTTAAAGTTTACAGTTTTGGTTTAAGCGCTAATTTTTAATTTTTTAAAGATGAAAAAGCATATAAAGTATTTTTTATTAATCACGATACTGGTGTTTGCAAGCACAGCTTGTAAAAAAGATTACCTGAACAAAGTGCCCTTATCGGGCCCCTCAAATCAATCGTTCTTTACCAGCCAGGACGAACTGGTGCTAGCCGTGAATGGTATATACAGTTCAATGGCCATTAGCCCGAGCGATGGTATGCCCTATAATATGACGATAGACGCGGTGACTGATATTAACTGGGACCGTAATACAAGCGGCCTGCAGGCTATAGGTAGAGGGAACCAGGATAGTAATAGCGACTATGGTTTGAACCTGTGGAGCTCTTTTTACAAACTTATTGCCCGGTGTAATTTTATACTGGATAATGCAGAGAAGGTAAAATCTGTAACAACACCGGCAATTTTTGCCAGATCGGTTGCAGAAGCGCGGTTTGGAAGAGCTTACGCCTACCAAAACCTGATAGAACTTTACGGCGGCGTTCCGCTTGTAACCAAAGTGCTGGCGCTAAGCGAGGCTCAGGTACCAAGAAACACCAAAGACGAGGTATTAACTTTTGTACTGGCCGAATTGGAAGATGCGTCAAAAGACCTGCCGGTAACTTATGGCGCAGTTGATGTTGGCCGCGCAACTAAAGGCGCTGCACTTGCTTTAAAAGCCCGCGCAGCATTGTTTAATGGCAAATGGGACATTGCCGCTGCGGCTGCCAAAGCGGTAATGGATTTAAATACTTATGCACTGCATTCCAGTTTTAGCGACCTGTTCACTTATAACGGTCAAAATTCAAAAGAGATCATTTTTTCTCTGCAGTATTTAAAAACTGCAAAAAAAACACATTCGGTACCCCGCAACCTGTTATCCAGGAACGGGCAGGGCACGTCTAACAAAGTACCATCACAATCACTTGTGGATTCCTACGAATGTACCGATGGATTAACGATTGATCAATCGCCGCTGTATAACCCCGCTAAACCATTTTTGAACCGCGATCCGAGGCTTGGTTTTACTGTAGCCCTACCCGGTTCGGTTTATTTCAATTATCAATTTGAAACCCATAAAGACAGCCTGAAGTGCTGGAATTATAACACCAGCCCTGCAACAAGGGTGGATAACCAGGACGCTCTGAACGCATTTGCCACGTTTACGGGATATTGCTGGCGCAAATATGTTGACCTGACGGACAAGGTAGATGTAGCCAATTCAGAAATGAACATTATCGTGGTAAGGTACGCCGAAGTATTGCTAACCTATGCGGAGGCTAAAATAGAAAGCGGTACGGTAGATGCAAGCGTTTACGCTGCTATTAACAGCGTAAGGCAAAGGCCGGGCGTAAACATGCCGGCAATCCCATCAGGCTTATCACAGGCCGAACTCCGGTCTGTTGTACATAAAGAACGGATGTACGAATTTGCGATGGAGGGGCTGCGTTTATTTGATATCAGACGATGGAAAATAGCGGCACAGGTGATGACCGGGCCTTTTTATGGCCGCATACCTAAAGGGTTATTGGCTAGCGCCCCTGTTATTGATGCTAACGGCATTGCAAATTATACCAATGTACCTAATAGGGCAGATATGCGCGTAATAGAAACCAGGCTGTTCAATGTTAACCGGGATTACTTGTGGCCTATCCCTAATATCGAGATCGTTACCAATCCTAAGCTCACACAAAACCCTGGTTACTAAACCGTAGGATAATGTTTAAAACGGCCTGCTGATATTTATAGCAGCAGGCCGTTTCTTTTACTATTGAATTTTAAGTGTTCTTCTAATAAACAATTAGTTATGAAAAAACATCAAAGAGCCATAGTCTTGCTTGTAATTGCCCTAAGCTTTTTTGTTGTGCCGTGCGCACATGCGCTAAAAGGGCCTGATATTGAGGTAGACGTATGCGTGTACGGCGGCACATCCGCAGGGGTAATTGCGGCGTACACGGCAAAAAAAATGGGGAAAACTGTTATACTGATAGAGCCTGGTAAACATTTAGGTGGGATGACATCCGGCGGTTTGGGCTACACTGATATTGGCAATAAATATGTAGTTACCGGCCTTGCCCGCGATTTTTACCGCCGTGTTGGCGATCATTACAAAAAGTTTGAGCAGTGGGTGTTTGAACCCAAAGTAGCAGAAGGCATATTTAATGATTACGTAAAACGGGCGGGTTTTAGCGTTATGTATAATAACCGCATTATCAAAGTAAATAAGGCTGGAAATAAACTGCAGGAAATAGTTGTGGAAAATACTACGCTGCCTGCTGCCGCTAACCATAGCTCAATAAAGGCTAAGGTGTTTATTGATTGTACTTATGAAGGTGATTTGATGGCTATGGCAGGTGTTGCCTACAGCGTTGGGCGGGAAGCTAATAGCCAGTATAATGAAACCATTAATGGTGTAGAATTAATGGATGGCCACCAGTTTCCAGGGGGCATTGATCCATATATAGTATCCGGCGACGCCAAAAGCGGACTACTATGGGGCGTAGGCAATCAGCAATTACAAACAACAGGAGCGGGCGATAAAAAGGTACAAGCTTATAATTTCCGTATCACCTTAACCAATGTGCCCGAAAATCGCATTGCTATAACCAAGCCCGAAAATTACGATCCTAAGAAATATGAGCTGTTAATACGCCTGAAAGAAAAAAAGCCCTGGAAAGGGCTAAGCGATGTGTTTATTTGGAGTATAATGCCCAATGGCAAAACAGACATAAATAATAAAGGCGGTTTTTCTACCGATATGATTGGGATGAACTGGGAATACCCGGATGCTGATTATAACAAAAGGGCCGTACTATGGAAAGCTCATGAAGATTACACAAAAGGACTTTTATATTTTGTTGGGAATGATCCCCGCATCCCGGCCAACATCAGGGATGAAATGCAAAAGTGGGGGTATCCGAAGGATGAGTTTACCGATAGCCATAACTGGACACCGCAACTCTATATCCGCGAAGCGCGGCGTATGATTGGTGAACTGGTAATGACCCAACACTATTGCCAGGGAAAAGAGGTAGCAACTGACGGGGTTGGCATGGCGGCTTATACAATGGATTCGCATAATTGCGACCGCCTAGTTGTAAATGGGGAGGTGAAAAACGAAGGCAATGTGGAGGTAGGTGGTTTTGGGCCATATCCAATTTCCTACAGGGCAATAATTCCAAAAGAAAAAGAGGCCGATAATTTATTTGTGCCGGTATGTTTATCGGCTACTCATATTGCTTACGGCTCTATCAGGATGGAACCCGTATTTATGGTACTCGCGCAATCTGCTGCGGTAGCCGCTTGCCAGGCGATCGATAAAAAGATACCCGTGCAGCGTGTAAACATTGCGGCGGTACAGCGCATGCTAAAAGCCGACCCCCTTGCAGATAAAAGTGTGCCGGAATTGTTAGTTGATAATGAGGATTCCAATCAAGTGCAAATAACCGGCGATTGGAAAATGGGTAAAAATGGCGGTTACGGCCCATCATTCCTTTTAGACACCTCTAAAGCTGCTTCGGCCGCCTCTGTGCGGTTTATGCCAATAATCGTTAAAGGTGGAACTTATCATGTCTATTCTTATTTTCCGAAGGTTAAAAACGCTGCGGCTAAAACGATGATAGTTATTTATGATGGGGAAAAGGAGATAGAAAAAGTTATAAACCAGGCGGATATACAAGTGCAGGGCCAAACATCCGGCGAATGGGTATCGTTGGGTGAGTATCAACTGCCGCGCGGGAAAAAGGCTTACGTGCAGATATCAAATCAAAATGCGGATGGGGCTATCATTGCCGATGCAATTTTGTTTATTCCTGTAAAAAAAACCTCTAAATAACATTCGGCATCATGTATATACTAAATTTTAAAATAAGGCTTTTACTGGTTATCTTTTTGGGTTTTAATCTGGCCACTAAGGCAAAGTTAAGCGTAGCTGCCATTAAAAGCCAAAAATACGACCTGGTAATTGTTGGCGGTACACCTGCCGGCATCATGGCTGCTATATCTTCCGCCAGGCTGGGGAAAACATCCGTTATACTAGAGCGTACAGCTCATGTTGGCGGCCTGCCTGCCAATGGGCTGGGGGCAACCGATATTGCTACCCGTGGCGTAACCACGGGTTTGTTTACCGAGTTTGTAACTCGCGTTAAAAAGTATTATACAGATAGGTACGGCGCTGAATCTGAACAGGTTAAAGCTTGCAGCGATGGTTATCATTTTGAACCATCAGTTGCGGAGAAAATATTTGGAGAGATGCTAGCGGAGTACAGTAAAAAAATTACAGTGCTAACAATGCGTCAGTTTGATGCAGAACCACAAAATATTGAGGTGGCAAATGGCAAAATAACCCGCATAACTGTATTGAACAGGGAGACAAAAAGTAATGAAGAATTTATTGGGAGTGTGTTCATAGACGCTACGTATGAAGGCGATTTAGGCGCGGCGGCAAAAATACCTTTTAGGGTTGGCCGCGAAGGCAAGGATGAATTTAATGAGCCCGGCGCAGGCCGGGTTTACAAACACTGGCAGGGCGGTGAAGGTGAAGGTAGCACCTATCAGGCAGATAATGCGGTACAATCGTATAATTACAGAATTTGCCTTACTAACGACTCGGCTAACAGCGTAACTATCAAAAAGCCTGCTAAGTACAATCGGGACGAGTATGTATCTTTAATAGAGGATGTTTGGACGGGCAGAAATACCGGCTACCAAATGCAGCAGGTAACCGCTGCTATGATGGCAGATAACCGCAAAACACTTGCAAGCGGTGGTGTTACACAGATACCGGGAGATAGATGGGGAATTGGTAAGATCACTAATATGGTGACCCTGCCAAACCGTAAAACAGATGGTAACAACCAACACATGGCATTTATATCTACAGATTTGCCCGAAGAAAACTGGCCCTGGCCTACCTCAAGCTGGAACTGGAGGGACGCTTTTGCCGAGCGGCTAAAAGACTATACACTTGGGCTTATTTACTTTGCCCAAAATGACACAGAACTGCCGGAGAGCTTTCGCAAAGCTACAAGGCAATGGGGGCTTGCTAAAGATGAATATATTGATAATGGCAATTTTCCACGCCAGGTTTATATAAGGGAAGGGCGCCGTTTTGAAGCAATGTATTTTTTTACAGCAAAGGATGCTACCGCAGTGTCGCCCGGTAAACGCCCGCCTGTGCATTCCTCAAGTGTTACGGCAAGTCATTACGCCCTCGATTCGCACGCTGTAAGAAAACGCGAACCCGGCAAAATTCATCTTGATGGATTTATTAGTTACCCTACATCCGTTTATACCGTGCCGTTAGGTGTAATGGTTCCGCGCCAGGTTAGTAATTTAATTTTGCCGGTGCCGGTATCGGGCAGCCATATCGGGTTTTCTACCATCAGGATGGAACCCTGCTGGATGGCACTTGGCCAGGCGGCAGGCGTAGCGGCATCATTAGCCATTGACGGGCACAGCCGTATCAGCGATGTAAATAACAGCCAGCTACAGGATAAGCTGATAGATCAAAAAGTAACCCTGATATATTTTAAAGATATTGACCCTTCATCTTCCGATTTTAAGATGGTGCAATTTATGGGTTTAAAAGGCTATTTACCAGAATGGGAGGCGCGTTTAGATGCACCTATTGATAGCAAGCAGCTCCTGTTGTGGAAAAAACTGTCAGGGCTTAAAATTTCTTATCCTGAAAAAAATCTCATCACGCGCAGACTAATACTGGCCGGCATTTATAAATCATTAAAATAAATCGCTTGTTATTGAAAGGGACGAGTAAGATCACACACCATTTAGTTTTTGTGCAGATGTGCTCCATTTAGCCGGATCGGTTTGCCGTTAAGACTTATAAACTTTCTGGTGACCTGTTGCCCTTGCTGCCTGATAGGTCACCAGAAGAATGCGATTTATTGAATAATTTGGAGGCGCCCGGAAACAAAAAACGCCTTAAATGATGCATTTAAGGCGTTTTGAATCGTTTGATATATTAAGTGCGGAGAGCTAGGGATTCGAACCCCAGGACCTGTTACAGTCAACAGTTTTCAAGACTGCCGCAATCGACCACTCTGCCAGCTCTCCGGGGACAAAAGTACAAATCCGGGCCGAATTGCCAAACCCGATGTTAACTTTTTTTAAATTACTTGTAAACTCCTGTACGCCATTGATTTATTTGCGCGGCGCATTAGTTTTTGCGGGTGTAGGCGCCGTTTTGGGGGCACGGAAGCTGTTGTACCGCGGCTTAACAATGCGGATATTTCGCTTGGAAAGGTCAACGCTGGCATTAAGCTCGAAACCGATAAGCAGGATGAGCGAATTTAGGTACAGGTATATCATCACCACGATAAGCGTACCTATAGAACCATAAACCTTATTGTACGACGAGAAATTGTTGGTATAATACGTAAACCCTATAGAGGTTAAAACAGCCAGCGAGGTGGCCAGGATAGAGCCGGGGTTCACAAATTTCCAGCGTTGCTTGTTAGATGGGCCGTAACGGTACAATATGCAGATACTCACGAAGAATATAGCCAGGATGATTATCCAGCGCGAAAGGGCGATAAGGTAAAACCAAAAATGCGACTCGCTATGCAGTTGATGCTGTATGAAGGCTATTACGGCCTGCCCTGCTATCATAATAACGATAGCGATCAACAACGCTATACTGATGATAACTGTGAGCAGAAGCGCTATAACGCGCCGTTTGAGCCAGGTACGTGTCTCTAATATCAACGATGATTTATTGAAAGCCTGCATCAGGTTGCTTACGCCGTTTGTGGCAAAGTAAAGTGCGGTGGCAAAACCCAAAGAAAGCAACTTGCCATTTTGTATGCTCACGATATCTACAATGGTAGACTGGAACGCCAGGTAGGCATTGGTAGGCATAATAACGGCAAACAAACTGAGCAGATACTCCTGGAAATTGCTTACAGGTATATAGGCTATCAGCGTAAACAGAAAAATGATTGCCGGGAAAAGCGCCAGCATAAAATTATAGGCAAGGGCTGCAGCGCGGTTGGTGAGCGATGTTTGCTGTATCTCTTCTATAAAAAAAACAACCACCGTGTAAAGCGGCAACGGCCTGAAACCGGGTATGTAAACAGATTTTGCCCAATCGGTTATGTAGTGGTAAAACTTAAAATGGCTTAAAAAGCGGTGTATCCATTTCATTATGGATAAAATTACTCAAAAAAAGGCTTCAATTTATCAATAAATTCGGGCGATGGCAGGCAGGGCCGGTTTGTTTTCATATTAATGAAGGCCAGAAGCGTTTCGCCGATGTGTATCAGCTCATCCTTTTCGTTATACAATTCGTATTTGAAGTGGATTTTTACGCCGGGCATTTTGGCCATGGTGACTACGATGGTAATTTCCTCGTCGTACCGGGCGGGTTTAAGGTATTTGCAATTCAGCTCCAGCACAGGCATCATAATGCCCGATGCTTCCATGCCTGCATACGTAAGCCCAAGGCTGCGCAGCATCTCTACACGGCCCACCTCGAAGAACTCTGCGTAGTTGCCGTAGTACATATAGCCCATCTGGTCGGTTTCGCCGTAGCGCACCCTTAGTTTGGTGGTATGCTGAAACATTAGCGAAGGATATTCCTGTCGTTCAAGGCCTGCTGGAATTTATGTGCATTAATCCTGTGCTGGGCTTCGTTATCGGCAAAATTGTGGTAGCCGGAGAAATCTTCCTTGGCGCACATGTAAATATAGCTGCTCGGTTTAAAATCCAATACCGAATTGATGGCGTTCACCGATGGCATCATGATTGGGCCGGGAGGCAATCCTGCATACATATAGGTATTGTAGGGCGAATCTTTCATCAGGTCGCGCCCTAAGACACGTTTAATGGTAAAGTCGTTCACCGCGAAAATAACAGTGGGATCGGCCTGCAATTTCATCCCTTTTTTAAGGCGGTTGAGGTAAAGGCCGGCAATAGCGGGCATTTCGTCGTCGTGCAAGGCCTCCGAGTCTACTATGGATGCCAATACCGATACCTGCGCAGGTGTGAGGTTAAGCGCATCGGCTTTTGCCTTACGTTCAGCAGTCCAGAATTTCTGGTAGTTGGCGTACATTTTCGTAAAGAATTTATCCGGCGTGGTGTTCCAATAGGATTCGTACGAATTGGGGATGAACATGGTGTACACGTTCTCGGTGGTAAAGCCGTATTTCTCTACAAAGGAGGCAGAATCCAACAGACGCAGGAAGCTTACCGAATCCGGTTCGAGCTTTTTGGCCAGAAAACCCGCGAACTGGGCCTTTAACCTGATGTTATGGATAGCCAGTTTTACCGGTTCCTGGTTGCCGGCCTTCAGCATATTGATAAAATTGCGGTTGCTCATGCCCGCGGTAAGGCGGTATTTGCCCGGTTTTACACGGGTGGTGTAATTCATGTCGTGGGCTGCCTTGACAAAGGCTGTGGTATCGTTTACGATGCCTTGGTCGCGTATGGTTTTATACACCTCATCAAAGCCCGCCCCGGTATGGATGTACAGGTACTCCTGCTTATCGCTCACGTTGGGGCCAAAATAACGCAGGTAGTAGAATACGCCTGTACCCGCCAGCGATAAGACGATGATGACCACCAGCGCGATGATGAATTTTTTGAACGTGCCGTCCGAAGATTTTTGCTGTTTCGACATGGGATATTTGGGGAGATGTTTATTCTTTTATTGGTTGTTTATTTTTTGCAAAGCTATCAATCCACCTTTTAAATTTACAACATTTTGGTAGCCCAGGCCTGTTAAAATGCGCTGTGCGTTTTCGCTGCGGATGCCTGCGCTACAGATAACGATTATCTCATCGGTTTTGTTGTAAACAAGCGTATTGATTTGGGCTGCAAGCTTTGCTACAGGTATATTTTGCCCACCCAGGTTGTAGGTAGCATATTCTATTTTTTCCCGCACATCAAGCAGGTTCAATTTTTCGTGGTGACGTAAACGCTGCTGCAGGGTAGCCGCATCAATTTGGGTCATTGGTTTTTTGCCCTTGTTTAACGGTAAGGTTTATGGGGGTATGCCTGCTCACCTGCGTTAGCGAATCAGATTTCATAGGTGATTGCGATACCACCACTACGCTGGTAGAATCGGTAATGGAGCCTTCGTAAGTGATAACGCCCACGGTTAAACCGGCACCGCTAATTGCAAATCTTGCTGCGTCAAGGTCAAGGTTAATGAGTTCGGGGATGTCCACTTCGTCCTGGCCCTCGCCATTGCCTAGCACCAAATCCAGCCTGGAGCCTTTTGGCAGCTTGGTACCCGGTTTTATTACCTGCCCGTTAAATCTCACCTCTAACACCCGGTCGCGCGCAATATCGTCACGATAGGTGGTATCTCCAACCTTCAGCCCGTAGTTAGAGAGTATAGCTACTGCTTCGCGATAGATACTCTCATCACTAATAATATCCGGGAGGGCAACATCCGGCGCTTGTTGGGTAATCATAGTGAGGTATATGGTACGGCCCTCTTTTACGTTGGTACCGGCATCGGGGTCCTGCTCTACTATAGTGCCGGGCTCCTGATCCGGAACGTAAACAGAATCTATCTTAAAGTTGAAGCCTTGCTCTTTCAGCGTGGCCATCGCTTTATCAACATTAAGCCCTTTAAGCTGGGGTACAGGGATACCACTGCCATGCCGGGTGTAATAACTCAGGCCGAAAAAGGCTATTAAAACAATCCCGATGATGCTGGATATCACCAATAGTACGGTATTTCTAAATTGCCTTGTTTTTAAATAAGCCCAGAATTTGCTCATGCCTGTTTTAAGATATTATGCTCAAACATAGGTAATAATTTCGGATTTTGAAGCCACGTTAGCTTTTTGACAATCGGCGGGGCAGCTTCTCCCCTGCTCATAACCAGCGCTTGTTTCAATTAAAACTTCTTCGAATTGTTTTTCCTGTTTACATCCGGCAGAGCGTTATCCGGGTCTACCGTAACGCTTTCTACATCTTGCGTGGTTGGTATGGTAAGGGTGGCTACCTTTTGCTGCAGCCAGGTTTCTACCGGGAAATAGGTGCGCTGTTTGCTGCCGTCGGTAAACTTCACTTCAACCGTAAACGGCATTACCATTAGCTCTTTATTGGCAACGGTCACTTTGATGCCTTTGCTATGGTCTTTATCGGCATATCTGGCATCTATCAACGCAATATCAAGCAGGTAGTTATTGTAAAACCAGCCTTTCCAAAACCAGGATAAGTCCTCCCCCGCCCCGTTTTCCATCGAGCGGAAGAAATCATCGGGCTGCGGGTGCTTATAGGCCCATTTGTGGATGTAATTCCTGAAAGCGTAATCGAACCTGTCTTTGCCCAGTATCTGTTCGCGTAGCAAAATCAAACCGAAGGCCGGTTTGAAGTAAGTAAACGGGTGGCGGTACTTCTCGGCAATGGCATCCGGCTGCGCCATCAGGGTTGGTGCTCCGGGGTCACTGATGAAGGGGATGATCTCATCCGCCGGGTTGCCACCGTTCTCGGCATATTCGCTGTCGCGTTTTGGCCCGAACTCGCCGTTGTTCACCACGTCGGAGGCATACACATCGATAAAGGTGTTAAAACCCTCATCCATCCAAGCAAAGCGGCGTTCATCGCTTCCAACGATCATCGGGAACCAGTTGTGGCCAATCTCATGGGCGGTTATCCAGAACAGGTCCTTCCCCCTATCGGTAATGCCATCGAACACTATGCCGGGGTATTCCATGCCTCCCGCTATGCCCGCCTCGTTCACGGCAACGGGGTACGGGTAAACGAACCATTTTTCGGAAAAATATTCTATCGATTTTTTGAGGTATTCGGTCGCCCTGTCCCAGGCTTCCTTGCCTGCGCTCTCCACAGGGTAAACCGACATGGCCAATGATTTTTTCCCGCCCGGCAAATTCACCCTTGCGGCATCCCATATATAAGCTTTGGAGGCACCGAAGGCCACATCGCGGGTGTTCAGCATCTTAAAATGCCAGGTAAGGTTGCCTTTAACGGCGGGCCTCGAAGCCGGGTCGGTAACCTCGGCAGCGGTGCGTATCATCACAGTTTTGTCGCTGTTTTTCGCGGCAGTAAGGCGGCTTATCTGCTTTGCGGTCAGTACTTCGGCAGGGTTCTGCAACTCCCCGCTGCCGGCTACGATCATATCCGCAGGCAGGGTTACTTTATAGTCTATGTCGCCATATTCCAGGTAAAACTCGCCGCTGCCCAAAAAAGGCGCGGTATCCCAGCCGCGCATATCATCGTACACGCACATGCGTGGGTAAAACTGGGCTATCTCGTATATCTTGCCGTTTTTGGTATCCACGTAATCCGTCCTCCCGCCAAAACTGCCGGGGATGGTATAATGGTATTTCACCACGAAATTTATCTTGCCTCCCTTCGGGGTAACCGCCGATGGCAGGCGCACCTGCATCCGCGTATCCGTAATTACATAAGCCAGTTTAGTAAGCTTGCCGTTTTGCAGCATCGATACCGATTCGATTTGGTAGCCCTCGGTATGGCCCGGCGCGGCAAAAGCCGTAACCACAAAGTTAGAGCGGGCCTCTTTGCGGTAGGTATTCTGATCGAGGTGCAGCCATAGGTATTGCAGCGCATCGGGACTGTTATTGGTATAGCTGATATTGGCCGATCCGCTGATGGTTTTGGCCACGGTATCCAGCTTCACATCCAACTGGTAATCAACCCGGTTTTGCCAGTATTTAGGTCCCGGCTCGCCATTGGGCGAATGTACCTCATTGCCATTTTGGGTATAAGGCAGCGTAGAAAAAATAGCTGCCGGCTGGTAGTTGGTGGCAACGGTATCGTAAGGCGATTTTTTTTGCGCTTGCGCGGAAAGCACGGCTACGGATAGCAATGCAGCGGAGATAATGGTGATTTTCATTTGGGCTACGTAAAAAGCACAGCAATATACAAAGCGCAGGCAGTAAAATTAATTTTAGTTTGATATTTGGGTAATTGCTACCTTTAAAAAACGCTAAACGTTATCCGATTTGCACTTCCCTGTCAATATCCCCCTCGGTTCCGCTCATATCCCCGTCCATTTTGTATGCGAAACGCTGGCCTATTTTATCGGTTACCGGTATTACGCTCATCTACGTAAGCATACGCAGGATGCCATCAGCGCCAATAACCGGCTCATCATTTTCATTGGGGCAGCTTTCGGTGCGTTTTTGGGCAGCCATATCATAGGCGTGCTGGAGAACCCCGCGCTGCTATCGCACTTTAGCCTCATTTATTTCATGGGCAACAAAACCATCGTAGGCGGCATGCTGGGCGGGTTGATTGGCGTTGAGCTCACCAAAAAGCAAATTGGCGTTACAGTATCCTCCGGCGATTTGATGGTGTACCCGCTCATACTGGCCATGCTTATCGGGCGCACGGGCTGCTTTTTTGCGGGACTGGAAGATGGCACCTACGGCATTGCCAGCGGGCTGCCCTGGGCCATCAACTTTGGTGATGGCATACGCAGGCACCCTACCAACCTATACGAGATATTATTCTGGCTGATGCTGTGGCTGGTATTGAGACTAATCGAGCGCAGGCAACAGTTCGCCAACGGCGCGCGCTTCAAAGTATTTATGGCCAGCTACCTGGTGTTCAGGTTGTTGATAGAATTTATTAAGCCTGCTTATTTTTTCAACTTTGGACTCTCTGTAATTCAGTTGGCATGTATCGGCGGGATTTTGTATTATTATAAAGTATTTCTGCATCCCTCAAAACTCGTAAGCACCTATGCCTGAACGCCCGTATATTTATTATGATTTTACGCTGAGCATCTGCTCAACCTGCCTGCGCCGGGTTGATGCCAAGATTGTTTTTGAGGATAGCAACGTTTATATGCTAAAAAACTGTCGGCAGCACGGTTTCGAAAAGGTGCTGATAGCTACCGATATAGAGTACTATAAAAACTGCCGCAATTACGCCAAGCGCAGCGAGATGCCTTTAAAGTTCAACGCCGAAACGCATTATGGTTGCCCATACGATTGCGGCCTGTGCCGCGATCACGAGCAGCACTCCTGCTTAACCGTTATTGAGGTTACCGACCGATGCAACCTTGCCTGCCCTACCTGCTACGCTATGTCGTCGCCCCACTATGGCAGGCACCGTACCCTACAAGAGATTGAGCAGATGCTGGATGTAGTGGTAGCCAACGAGGGTCAGCCCGATGTGGTACAGATAAGTGGCGGCGAGCCAACCGTACACCCGCAATTCTTCGAGATACTGGATATTGCCAAAACCAAGCCTATTAAACACCTGATGCTGAACACCAACGGCATCCGCATAGCTAAAGACGAGGCATTCGTAAAACGCCTTGCCACCTACCAGCCCGATTTTGAGATATACCTGCAATTCGATTCGTTCGAGGCGGAAGCCCTGATCAAATTACGCGGCGAGGATCTGCGCGATGTACGGGCAAAAGCCATCGAAAACCTCAATAAACATAACCTGTCTACTACGCTGGTGGTCACTTTGCAAAAGGGATTGAACACCCACGAGATTGGCAAAATTATAGAATACGCTTTGCAGCAGCCTTGCATCCGCGGCGTAACTTTCCAGCCGACGCAACAAGCAGGCCGCCTGGAGAACTTTAACCCCGCGACCGACCGCTACACCATGACCGAGGTGCGCAGCGCCATACTGGAACAAACCAATGTTTTCAACGCGAATGATTTGATACCCGTACCCTGCAACCCGGATGCGCTGGTAATGGGCTATGCACTAAAGCTGGGCGGACAGGTTTTCCCGCTTACGCGGATGATAAACCCTGATGATTTGCTGGACAACTCCAAAAACACCATCGTTTACGAGCAGGACGAGCAACTGAAAGGGCACCTGCTTAATATGTTCAGCACAGGTAATTCGGTAGATAAGGCTAAGGAACACCTGCACTCCATAATGTGCTGCCTGCCCGAGATTGATGCACCGCAACTGGGTTACGATAACCTCTTTAGGGTGATTATCATGAATTTTATAGATGCGCAGAACTTTGATGTGCGCGCCATCAAAAAATCCTGCGTGCACATTGTAAACAAGGACATGCAGATCATCCCCTTCGAAACCATGAATATTTTTTACCGCGACGATAAGCGCGAATACCTCGAGCAACTAAGGACAGAAATGGCAGCAACTTTTTAATGATATGGAAGAGAAAGACCTTATACCCAAACAAGAATTAAGCTATAAAATAGTCGGCATCAATTTAGGTGTGTTGATAGCATATACCTTGATGTCGGCCTTATCTCCCGGAGGAATCATTTTTGATGCTTTCGCGATTGTTGTCCATGTTATTGTTTGCATGATATTAACCCTAACCGGGCCAAAGCGAATGCAGTGGTTATTAAGTGGTGTTTTGGTATTAGTTATTGGTTTTTCTACTTGTGCAGGCGTGTTAAGTAAAATGAGTGGAATATGATATGGAAGAAATAGAAGAACCATCAGGAAAGCCAAGTATGGTAATTGCTGGCCTCAACATCGCCGTGCTAATTGGTTACACTATTTACCTAAGGTTTGTAGCTCAAGGGCAATACAATGTTATTGGCCTGGCCTTCCTGATCGCCATACACGTGGCGTTGTGTTTGATACTTGCCATATTTATTTACCATAAAGAGTTTTTGCTTAGCGCGGGCTTGGTGCTGATAATTGGCTTTTCAACCTGCATGCTGGCATTTTAGCACTTGATGAATTTGTTTGCCGCAAAAAATCTATAAAAAATTTATGGAAAAGTAGCTCCTGCTGCATCCTGCTTTAAAACCAGCAGATATGCAGTCCATCAAAAGCATCAGCATCCCTACCCCCTGCCATGAAGAGTGGCAACAGATGTCGCCCGTAGCGCAAGGCAGGCATTGCCAAAGTTGCTGTAAAACGGTTACGGATTTTACCGCGATGCCTATCGAAGACATCCTTTCTTATTTTAGCACATATGGAAAAACCTGCGGCAGGTTCGCGGCATCACAACTGACGGCATTAAATAGCGCGCCTGTTAACCAAACAACTTCGCGTTTTTCCTGGAAAGGTATCATTGCGGCAGCATCAATCATCTGTATGCTTCCTAATATGAAAGCACAGGCAAAGCAACCTCACAAAACCGAACATGGCCCGCTTTTGCGGGAGAAGAAGGATGACTTGCTGGTAGCTGATTCTTCGCAGATAATGACCGTAAAAGGCCGGATTATAGATAAAGATGACAAGCTGCCTCTGCCCGGCGTTAACGTGAGGATAAAGGGTTCGAGCGAGGGGGTACAAACTGCTGTCGACGGCACCTTTATTTTACGCGGCGCGCTGCTTTCCAAAACAATGGTAATCAGCTATATCGGCTATCAAAACATCGAAATGGCAATCAGTTCGCTAAGTCAACAACCAATAGAGATTGCGTTAGAACCGAGAACGTTGACGGGCGATGTGGTAGTTACACACCTTCATGTGCCTTTCTACAAACGCTGGTGGCATGCCATAAAACGAGTATTTTAATTTAGCCTGAACCCGGAACATTATGCAGCCCATCAAAAGCATCAGCATCCCTACCCCCTGCCACCAGGACTGGCAGCAGATGACACCAGTAGCGCAAGGCAGGCATTGCCAAAGTTGCTGTAAAACCGTTATGGATTTTACCGTGATGAGCAATGCCGAGATTATTGCCTATCTGGCTATGCATAAGAATACCTGCGGACGGATTGACGATACCCAACTGGCCGGCATAAATTATCAATTGCAGGCTGAAGATAACAGGCAATTCACATGGAAAGGCTTGCTTGCAGCCGCTTCGCTTAGTATGCTATTCCCGGCAATGGATGCCCGGGCGCAAACTCTGGCGAATAACGTGCCGTTGCCTTATGCCTCATTCCCTAGTGGCAAGTTGACAGGAGGTAATAAATCAGGCTCCGTTACCGTCGAAGGTAGAGTAACCGGAATGGAAGATGGGCAAGCCATTCCGGGTGTCAGCATTATGATGAAGGGCACATCAACAGGCACACAAACTGCGACCGACGGCAGCTTTAAATTAAAAAAGCTCAATAGCGCGGATACGCTCAGGATATCATCTGTAGGCTACAAATCGGTAGAAATCGTTATCGGCCGGGAGACAAAAACCCTCGATATTAACCTGGAAATAGCACCCACTGTGCTAGACGACATACATATAGCTGGCTATCAACCAATAAGGAAACAATCTATTACCGGAGGGGCAATTTTTACCATTAATGGCAAAAACATTAACGGTAAGAAAATACCCTTTTACCTGCGCTGGTGGTATTGGCTGGTGCATAAGGCCAAACATATCATCGCAGCCATCAACCCATTTTAAGTGAACGGATTCATCAAATTACAAACCACGACCTCATGCAAGGCATCAAACACATCAGCATCCCTACCCCCTGCCATGAAGATTGGCAGCAGATGACACCCGTAGCGCAAGGCCGCCATTGCCAAAGCTGCTGTAAAACCGTTATGGACTTTACGGCCATGAGCAATGCCGATATCATCGGCTACCTCGCCACGCACAGCAATACCTGCGGGAGGATTGACGATACTAAACTTGCCACTATCAATAATCAGCTTCATATACAAAACCGGAAGCAATTCTCGTGGAAAGGATTGATTGCTGCGGCATCCCTCAGCGTGCTGTTCCCTGCCATTCATGCCAAGGCACAATCGCAACCCAGTACCGAACAAGGGCCTGTTGCACCGGCAATGTTAGGCAAGATTGCTGCGGCCGTTACCGCGAGGCTTATTACTATAAAAGGGATAATAACTGCCAAAGATGATGGTCTGCCCATACCGGGAGCAACAATCGCCGTCAAAGGCACAAGCATCAAAACAACCGCGTCTGTTAACGGTGCGTACACACTTGAAATACCGGCCAATACCGATACGATAGAACTGAGCTTTTTAGGTTATATAACAAGCCGAGCTAAATTCAATCCACTTCTATTGCGCTACGATGCAGCTTTAGATCCGCAGATGTTCACAGAAAACCAGGTGGTTACAGTCGGTTATATGGTTGTGCGTAAGGCCCCTTTTTACAAACGCTGGTGGTATAAAATCAAACACTTGTTCTAATCGATTCAGCATTTACCAATTAAAAAAAACTATGCAGCCCCTCAAACACATCAGCATCCCTACCCCCTGCCATGAAGACTGGCAGCAGATGACACCCGTAGCGCAAGGCCGCCATTGCCAAAGCTGCTGCAAAACCGTCATGGATTTTACTATGATGAGTAATGCCGATATCATCGGCTACATCATCACGCACAGCAATACCTGCGGAAGGATAAGCGGTCCTAAACTTACGGCTATCAACAACCAGCTTGATATGCAAAACAGGAAGCAATTCTCGTGGAAAGGATTGGTTGCTACGGCATCGCTCAGCGTACTGTTCCCAATATTAAAAGCAGAAGCCCAAGCTCAGCCCAAAACCGAGCAGTTCGCCGACAGGCAAATAGTGACCGCAGGGTTGGTAGCACGAGATACCGTTGCTCACATCACCATTACCGGCGTAGTAAGGGCTAAAGACGATAAGTTGCCTGTACCAGCCGCAACCGTAGTTGTAAAGGGTACAAAAATTGGCACGCAAACTTTAAAAGACGGCACATTTACCTTACGTGTTCCTACATCAGCAAAACGCATCGTGGTGAGTTTTTTGGGCTACCAAACCCAGGAGATACGCATCCGCAAGACTGCGGGCAAGCAGGTGCTGGTGCTTAACCCAATTTTAGAAATGGCGTGGAGCGGCATGTTCGACATCATCTACCAAAAACAGCCACTTTATAAAAGAGGATTCTATGCTGTTAAGGAATTGGCTATGCAAGCATTCCCGCCATTACGCCTTCTTTTAAAGAATAGGTAGACATCCAGATATCATCCAAGCCCAGTTTCTGCATTACGTAGATGGTGAGCAGGCTGGCGGTTACGATCATATCCACCCGCACGGGGATGATGCCTTTGGTTGCCGCGCGTTTGGCATGCGTTGATTTAATGAGGCGTTCTATCAGTCCCAACAAATCGTCGAAATCGAATTCGTAGCTTTTGGTCTTCTTCAGATCGAAGGGGTTGCCTTTACCCAGTTCTATCACCTCGGCAAAGCTCTCGAATGAGCCGGAGGAGCCGATAAGCAAGGCAGGTTTGTGTTCCATTGCTGCGATAAACAGCGGGGCCAGTTGCTGGTTGAGGTACGCCGTCATGGCTTTGATGGAGATAACGGGTATCGGGTCCACCTTGTGGAACTTATCCATCAGTCGGGCCGCCCCTATCTCGAAACTCTGTTTCCAAAGCACTTTATTTTTATTGCCGATGATGAATTCCACGCTGCCGCCGCCGATATCTACAATGAGCGCGTTCTTATCCGTAAGCACGCCGCTGGCTTTTATCCCTTCGTAAATAAATGCCGCTTCCTGCTCGCCGTCGATGATCTCTATTTCGATGCCTGCCTGCGTTCTTACTTCGGCAATAAAATCGTTGCCGTTGGCTGCGTTGCGTAAGGCCGATGTGGCTATGGCCCGCACAGCTGTTGCGCCGTGCTCGTCGATATGCTGCTTGAAACCCTGCATGGCTTTTATACCACGGGTAAAAGCCGCCTGTTGAATGATGCCCTTGTTGATGCCTCCTTCGCCAATTTTCACAGGTTCGGATTGGTGATGGATAACGTGGAAGCCATCCACGCCGGCCTCGGCTATCAGCAGGTGGAAAGTGTTGGTACCAAGGTCCATCACGGCGATGCGTTTGGCAGGGGCGTTAGTTTGTTCGGGCATGGGTAGGAATTAAAAATCCCAGCAAAAGTAGGTCTTTCGCAGGGATTTTTGAATTTATGATGTGGTTTGGGTGAAGAACGGCTTTTATTTTCCATTCCCCTCTTGAGAGGGGGCGGGCTGGACGAGCGCGGCTGCAGGGGTGTGTCGGTTATGCATTTACGCTATACACACCCCTCCACCCCTCTCAAGAGGGGAATCGCACGCCCCCCGCCCTCGCAGAAGATATATTACTCTTTATAAAAGAACCATTTAGCCAGTTCTTTAAAGCTGGCTTTTTTGCCGTACATCAGCACGCCAACGCGGTAAATACGGGCGGCAACATAAGTGGTGAACAGGAAGCCTACCACCATAAAAAACATCGACAAACCTAATTGCCAATCAGGTACGCCTCCGAAAGGTATCCTCACCATCATGGCTACAGGTGCCGTAAAAGGTATCATAGAAAGCCATACCGCCAATGGACTATCCGGCGCCTGAAATAGTACCGATACGGATAGAATATAGGTGAATAATAACGGCAACGTAATGGGGAACATAAATTGCTGCGTTTCGGTCTCGCTATCAACCGCCGAGCCTACCGCCGCGAATAATGCGCTATAAAGCAGGTATCCCGTAAGGAAATAAAAGATAAAACAGCCTAAGATATAGCCGAAAGGTATGGTGCTCAACACCGCTATAGCCCCCGCCATTGGGCTGCCCGGCCCCGAAAACGCATGCCCGGCAATTTTTGATGTTACTACCGAAAGTATTATCCAGGCCCCGAACTGGGTTAGGCCAACAAGGCCCACGCCAATGATTTTGCCCAGCATCAACTGGAATGGTTTTACCGAGGAGATGATCACCTCGATGATGCGGCTGGTTTTTTCTTCGATAACGCCGCGCATTACCTGTGCGCCGTAAATGAATAAGGACAGGTAAATCAATATAGCACAGGCAATGCCCACGCCCATAGTAGCACCCAGGTTGGCATCCTTGGCGCCGGTAGCGGTAACCTCCATGGCATTAACAGATATCCTGTTTTTACTAAGTGCATTTAAAAGCGCAGTGTCGATGTGATGGTCGACCAGGCTTTTTGCCGATGCGATGGCATTCATTTGCCTTTCTACTTCTCCGGTAACCTGATATGTCGGCTTCTTTTTTGATAATATCTGCACCGGTTTTTTCGCGTAATCTTTCGGTATCAGCAATAAGGAAAGATTTTCATCTTGTTGCAGGCCTGTTTTAGCTTCTGCAACGGGCTGCGTCGCATCCTCGAATTTGATATGCTTCGCATTGTGTAATTTTCCGGCGAAGGCACCGCTTTCGTCGATTACCTTTACCAATTGGTCGTTGCTTAACTCCTGGTTATTTTTTGCTATGAAGCCAATCAGAGCCGACATGCCCAAAATAAGCGCAGGTACCACAAAAATCATCACGATAAAGGCTTTCTTGCGCACGCGGGTTACGTATTCGCGCTGTATAATGAGTAATACTTTATTCATGGCTTATTTGATGAGGTTTACTTTTTCGATGAATATCTCGTTCATGCTGGGGATAACCTCCTGCAGCATGTTGATCTTGGTTTTTGGCAGCAGGTACTGCAGCACATCGTTGGCGGTAGTACCGTTCAGCTTTAGTTTGATGGTGTGGCTGTTATCATCGCCGGGCACATCGCTCAACAGGTCGAATGGCTGTGCACCGTCGAACGCTAAATGCTCGCCGGTGTACTCTACCAGGTAAGTATCGTTTTTGTAGGAGTTGCGAATGGTTTTTACTCTTCCATCCAGTATCTTGCGCGATTTATGGATAAGCGCAATGGCATCGCAAAGCTCCTCTACCGATTCCATGCGGTGGGTGGAGAAAAGGATGGTTGCGCCTTTTTTGTTCAGCTGCAGTATCTCGTCTTTGATCAGTTCGGCCGCAACGGGGTCAAAACCGCTGAAGGGCTCATCCAGTATGATCAAATCAGGCTCGTGCAGCACCGTTGCCACGAACTGCGCTTTTTGCGACATTCCCTTGGATAGTTCTTCTATCTTCTTCTTCCACCAGGTTTCCATCCCCAGTTTCTCAAACCAGAATTTTAGTTTGGCAGTCGCCTCTGCGCGGCTCAACCCCTTCAGTCGGGCCAGGTATATCATCTGCTCGCCTATCTCCATCTTTTTATACAGGCCGCGTTCTTCGGGCAGGTAGCCGATGCGGTTGATGTGCGATTGATCCAACTTTTGCCCGTTGAAGTAGATCTCGCCCGAATCGGGCGCGGTAATCTGGTTGATAATGCGGATGAGGGAAGTTTTACCGGCGCCATTGGGGCCAAGCAGCCCGAATATCTTGCCGCTTTCTACTTCTAAACTCACATCGTCTAACGCGCGGTGGCCGGCGTATTGCTTAACAATGTTGCGTATGCTTAGCATATGTGGTGGGTTGGTTTTGATTTTATTTTAGATGGGCGCAGTGCCCTTTTGTTACACATAAACTGTATTAGGCCCGCTGCTATCTTCCGGATTCTCCTGCAGCGCTTTGGTAGCGTTGAGTATCCCGATGACCGCGACGGGGATAAGTAGTTCTGTAAGATTGATGCAAGCGCTAATTTTGCGGTAGCTTAAGATATCAAACGCCCCCTTAACGCCCGTGTACAAACCCACCGCCGCTTTGGCTGATAAAAAGATTATCAGGGCCCGCGCGAAATTCTTATATGGCTTTTTTAAACGCGGGTTGTGCGTTTTGAAAACCTGTATGGCAAAGTTGATAAACGAAATAATGATGGCGAAACCAATTATTTCTAAATAGTTAGAAATTTTATACTGGCCTGTTATAAAAGAACTGCACAGACTGACGAGCACCGTTGCGCCATAAAAATAAAACGAAACGATTATGATTCGCCTTTCCTTGTAATAAAGCAATATGTAGGCAAGATACATAAGGAGGATTAGAAAGAGTATTTCTTTTAACGGTTCCAACGTTTTGGGATTTCCCTCATCGGCATCGATATAACTGAAATCCACTATATCATATGCCACTACGCACAGCAAATAAAACCAGGCCAGCCAGGTAAAGGCCCTAAGGAATTTTAAATCGGGTTTCATTGATTTAAGGGATAGGATATCGTTAAATTGCAGGTGTTCTGTCCTGAATAATTATCGAACCAATATACCAGTAAAAAACCGATATGCGCCGTATCATCCTGTTTATCGCCCTTATTTTCGGCCTTGCCACGTTTGCAAAGGCCCAAAACGTTGCCCAGATACCCGAAGCTATTATCTTCGACAGCGATATGGGACCCGATTATGACGACGTGGGCGCCCTAACCATGCTGCATGCCTTTGCCGACAACGGCGAGGCCAACATACTAGCTACCATGGCCAGCACCAATTACCCCGGCGTAGCGGGAGTGCTAAACGTATTCAACACCTATTTCAAACGCCCTGATATCCCCATCGGCGTACCTAAAGGCAAAGCCCTGGACCTGCGCGACTGGCAGCACTGGACAGATACCGTATTGGCCAAATACCCCCACAAACTGAAAACCAATACCGAAGCCTGGGATGCCGTAAAACTTTACCGCAAAATATTGGCCTCACAATCTGATAAAACGGTAACCATAGTAACCGTTGGTTTTTTAACCAATATGAGCGATTTACTAAAATCCGGCCCCGACCAGTTTTCCAAACTTAACGGTCGCGAACTGGTAGCTAAAAAAGTAAAACGGCTGGTAAGCATGGCCGGCAGGTTCCCCGAGGGATGGGAATTCAATGTAATGAAAGATGCCGCCGCCAGCCAGAATACCTTCGATAACTGGCCAACACCTGTAATTTTAAGCGGCTTTGAAATTGGCGAAAAAATAAAGGTGGGCCTGCCGCTGATACATAACCAATCCATCATGAACTCGCCGGTAAAGGATGCGTTCCGCATCTGTATCCCTATGGCCAAAGAAGACAGCATCGGCCGCAAAAGCTGGGACGAAACAGCAGTTTTAGTAGCCGTACGCGGCTTCGGACTCTATTACAGCCTGATGTTGGGCCGCATAAAAGTAGCCGATGCCGGCAACAACACCTGGGACGATAACGGCGATGGGCATTCTTATTTGGTAGAGAAAATGCCGGCTAAAGAGGTGGAGGCAATCATCAACGAGTTGATTATGCATCAGCCGAAGTAATTCCGGTGAGGACACCGGAATTGGGGGGAAAGCATAAAAAATCATAGTCGTCATTCTGATTACTATGACATATGCAAATGTTTTTGCCATGAGACTTTGTTTTTCATGAAGATTTCCTGGTTAAACAGGGTGTCCGAATGAATAAGTTTGAATACAATCTTTAGCAAAACGTTTTTTATCCGGTTCAATATAGAAAGGTGTTCAATATTATTATTGATCATTCCTTGATAGTAACTGTAAAAGAGTTGCCCAGGCCTGGTGCACACACTGACTATGCCTTGGTTGAGGTCCACTTTTAAAGGGA